>NZ_DJUM01000040.1:0-16629 GCF_002440475.1 Exiguobacterium sp. UBA6282
CAGTCGGTACTCACTCCGCCAGAACAATCACTACGCCTGATGCTATTTGATTTTAATCAACGCTTACCACGCGCCCTCAAGCGGCGAAGCCATGAATCGTTGACAGACTGGACAGAGCGTATTCATCTGGTGACGCCACTCTCACCTTATTTCGTCACTCGCTACGCGACGCAAGCGGAAGTGGAGGCACTCGACGCACAAGAAATTCACCATTTCGAACAAGATCTTGCGCACTATTTAAAGACAAAGCTCTCCCACTAAACTACAAAGGAGACTACATATGCTACGATTCGGCATCAATCAATGGCTTCGGCAGCGCGGGAAATTCATCCTGACGCTCGTCGGTGCCCTCATCATCAGCGCCGGACTCAGTCTGATGTTCAACTTGACGGACTCCAGTCAAGGCACGGTCGAACAGACGTTACAGAAAAAATGGTCATCCGCCTACGATATCGTCGTCCGACCAAAAGGCAGTCAGATGTCGACGGAATCGAGTAATTTGCTCGAACCCAATTATCTCAACGGAATCAACGGTGGGATTTCGTTTAAGCAGTACCAACAAATCAAACAAATGAACGAGATTGATATCGCAGCTCCTGTTGCTGTCATGGGATATGCCAATATCGGCATCTCAATTCCAAATCAAATCCACTTTCCGGACAAGCCTGGTATTTATCGACTGAGTAATTCACATTATGGTGCTGGTGGATTTTCAAAAGAACTCATTGCACAGGATAGTGCCTACTTTTCAACTATTGAAGAACCGCTCGTTCCTCCAAACACGCGATTGATCAGTCTTCAAGATCCGCAAGATTTTTCATCCGTACAACCCTTTACCTATAGTCTTATCGTCGGAATCGATCCGGAGGCGGAAGCGCAACTCGTCGGTTTGGATAAGAGCATCCTGAATCAGAAGAAGTTTCGTTACTTCAATCAAGAGGATGTTCCCTCAGCCAGCAAGGAGAGTTCTAACGCATTCAACATTCCGGTATTGATCAATCCAAAATCCTTCAATACGGGATATAGTCAATTCAAGTTAGAACAAGTTAACGTCGATCTGAAAACGAAACAAGCACGTGATACATTCTATCAACGACTAGCTAAATCGAACGATCCTCAACCTCTCGATCAAGAAAAACGCAAGATCATCCAAGACATTAAAGTCGATGCCTCTAAAGTCGAGAGCGTTTATTTCGATTCTCTACTCGGTCAAAAAACTAAGGTACTTCCGCAAGCAGAAGCATATACTAACGCTCAACTCGTCGCCCAGACAGGCTCTTTGACATATCAAACGGTGAAGAGTCCGTTCCCTACACGATGGAAGGATGCTTATGAAGTGCATACAGCACCTACTGCATTCAAAAACGCTATATTACCATCCTCTTATCTTCCGAAGCGCGGCTTCCGGACCGTAGATTCTTATGAAATAAAAATGAAAAAATCGGATCAATCTGATTTTAAGTCAATGAATCCTTATCTGACGTTCAATGTCGTCGGTTTGTATGATCCGAACAAGATCAATGTGTCCAAAGATCCATTGAACGAATTACCGATGGAGACCTATCGACCATCGGCTGCGAGTATCGTACTTGACTCAAAAAATGAACCGGTCAATCCTGCCCAACTGATCAATACGACCGGGAATCCAGTTGGTCTGTTGACGAATTCTCCAAACGTTCTCACGACAGTCGATAGTGTCAAAAAGGTGATGGGCGATCAATCGATTTCATCGATCCGGTTGAAAGTAAAGGGTGCTTCTTCTGTCGGTGAACAGTCGGATAAAACCTTACAGCGCATCAAGTCGGAAATCGAACGAGATACTGGTCTCGTCGCTACGATCACCAAGGGTTCCTCCCCTCAACCGGTCGTCACGAAGGTCATCGATGACGGCAAAACGCTCGGTTGGATCGAACAGCCGTGGATCCATATCGGTGCCGCGATGACGATTTTCCGTGAGACGAGTGTCGGTTTCTCAGGCGTCATCTTCGCGATGCTCGCAGTCGCCATCGTTTATGTCCTTGCAACGAGCTACGTCTCGATGCTCGCTCGCCGGAAAGAGTTCGCTGTTTTGCTCGCACTCGGTTGGCGGACGAAGGATCTCTATAAAATCGTCTTGATTGAGGCGGCGATACTCGCTGGATTCGTTTCAACAATCGCCTTGATCGTCGAAAGCATCTTCTCATATGTCCGTAATGAAGCGATGAACGGCTGGAGCCTTCTCTGGATCGCACTGTTCAGTCTTGTCATCTACCTCGCCGGCGCCTCCTGGTCGGCGTGGACGATTCGCCGCATCTCGCCGTACGAAGCGATCAAGACTGGCGAATACGCGAAAGCGGCTCGTGTCGGACTGAAGCTTCGTTCGACGATGACACTTGCACTAAAGGAACTGATCGGGAAATGGAAACGCAATAGTTTGTCCGTCCTCTCGATCGCTCTACCAACGGCACTACTAACGTTCTTCTTGTTCGTGACGTTCCATCTACAAGGTGTTCTTTACACGTCATGGCTCGGTCAATTCGTTGCCCTGCAAGTCGGTCCGATGCATTACGTGACGATGGGTGTTGCCATCACAATCGCCATTTTGACGACGGGTGAGATCATGTGGCAAAACGTCACCGATCGCCGCGCCTCACTCGCCGTCCTAAAAGCACTCGGCTGGACGAACGGTGCGATCCGTCAATTGATTGTCCTTGAAGGTTTCCTTGTTGGTCTGATTTCTGGAGTGATTGGGCTGATTGTCGCCTACACGACGATTTATGTCTTGTACGATCTTGTTCCATGGAATGAACCGTTATTGATAGGCGTGTCGCTTGCCTTACCGATTCTGTTCGGTGTCATCGCCGCCTTCATCCCAGCACAATTGGCAGCACGTGTTCAACCGTACCAAGAACTGAAAGATGCTTCGTAAACTAAGGAGTTGTACACATGAATTCTATTCAAGCAATATTTTTTGACCGAGACGGAACGATTGGTGGAGATAACACCGTCCACTATCCCGGAACGTTTACGTTATTCCCTCACGTCGCTTCACTAATGGAACGCTTACGTAATCAAGGTATGTTATTGATTGCGTTTACGAATCAGCCTGGTATTTCAAAAGGACTCGCGCGTGAAGAGGAGTTCCGGACAGAATTACAGGACTTCGGCTTTGATGACATACTGATTTGTCCGCATGCAGCGGAAGATCATTGTTCCTGTCGCAAACCATCACCAGATTTATTATGGCAAGCTCAAGTAAAACACGATCTCCGACTCGATCAATGTGTCGTCATTGGGGACCGATGGAGTGATATGATGGCAGCTGCTCGTGCCGGATGTATCAAAATCTTAGTCCGGACAGGTGCCGGAGAGAGCTCAATCCGCGATTACGCCGACCGATTAGAGCAAGCAAACGTCGACTATATCGCCGACGACTTGGCAGAGGCAATCGCTTGGCTCGACAAGCAAAACTGAATAAACGAAAAGGCGCGACTTCCGTTTACGGAATTGCGCCTTTTGTTATTTCTTGGAACGTTTCGATTGAGAAGCTACGAAGATACTGTTCGCTAACACAAAAAAGATTGCAAACCATGTCCAAAATGACATGCTACCGCCTCCTTTTGATGATGCGAGGGTACTTAAACTGTCTTCTTGTTCTTACCAAAAAGTTCCTGCAATCATTTGTTAGCGATTTTTCGTAATAGATAGAGTGCATAGATGATCGATGGGATCGCCATCGCCATAAGAATGAGATGGACACTCCCAAATAAAAGATTCATTGCTAGACTAAAATCTGACACTTTTGTTTCCTCCTATATTTCGATGGTTCTTTTATATTTATTCTACTATAATAATGCATTTACTATTTTTTGAACCCTTACAATTATGTAATAATTTTCAATTCGGCTTCATCACAAGGAGATTCACGTTACACTGAACGTACGAAATAGAGGTGAATACGTTGCATGCTTTAACGAAACAGCTGACTGATTATATGCTCGAGAAATATCATTTAACTGATTATGTGCTCTATGAATCGTCCTACACGCAAAACAAAATGAACGACCAAACCGGTTACTCTTTCGAAACGTTCTGGATTCCGCGTGGTACATCGGTCATCGAGGAAGAGGATGGCACCATGCTTCCTGAAGGAACGGTGCAGATTGCGATAAATCCTGTCACGAAACGAACGACAACGTTATCCTTACACGGTCAGATCCTGGTTCATTCCGTACCGAACGACTTACGTGATATCAGCACTCGTATCGCTTGGCTCGAGTCAGAAACCAGCATGATCCATGGTACACATTTCATACTCGAAAAAGACGACGAAACTTTTTTCAGTTATGTGAGTTGTTACGACGGAGTCCGGCTGTCTCCCGGTTGCTTCATCCATCTGACGTTAACGGAAAATGGTCAACTCGACGAGTTGTTCATATACGGTCCTCATCCGCTTGATCACCGAGTGGAATCAAAATCTTTCACCTTAACACTTGAGGAAATTGAATCGCTAACCAAACAACAAATAAAATGGTTTTCCTACCCTAAAACAGGAAATCAATACGCGCATACCGTCGCTGAGGCGTTCGTGACGCAAGAAGCGTCTATCCTTGTTCCAAGTAAACTAGATAACACATCATCCATCGAAGTGAATGATGTGTTATCTTGGACAGGTTTATCGTCTAAGACGCATGAACGGTATCCGTTTCAATCTGGAGAAACCGTGACCGCGAATGACGTGATCACGCAGACCGAACATCCGGATTTTCGTCCGATTCCGCAGGAGACTGCGGACGCTTGTCGCGCCGTGATCAAAGACCTCATACAAAACGAGTATTCTGCCGATTCCGGACAATGGATGCTTCGGCACATTTACCGACAAGATCCCTACCTTGCTGTCACGTTGTCACGCACGCATCCGACGTCCTATGTCGATCAGCAGCGACGCGTCACGATTCTCCTTGACGAAAAGACACTTGACTGGATTAGCTTGACCGACAATCAGGAACTCCATACCGCGCTCGCATCCGTTACTGCACCAAAGCTCGAGGATGATCAGCAAGACATCATCTTCAATACATTACGTCCGTACCTTTTGCTCACACCGCGTTATGTATTTGACGCTTCAAAAGGTCACTATGTTCTTTGTGGTTTGCTCAACTCGAACCATGTTTTCTTACCCGCAACAAATAAGGTCGTTTTAATACGTGATCTATAAAGTGAAATTAGATACGAAGGAGTGAACGAGTTGCATCCATTAACGAAAGATTTAATCTCCCATATCCAAGACAAATATCAACTGAACGATTATGTCTTACATGAAACCTTCTATCGCCGTGAAAAAATTCATGGTGAAACGCAATATTCGCTTGAGACATGTTGGTTCCCCATCAATCACGGTCCTTGGTCTGAAGACGAGAGTTATCCAGACGGTACGATAGAGATCCAAGTCGATACGGCTACAAAACGAACGACATCAATCAACAAACATGGTGATGTCGCGATTCATTCTCTTCCAGAGGATTTACGCGATTCAGACATACGGATTGCTTGGCTTGAGCAAGAATTAGGAATGACGTTCGAGAAGCAGTTCATGTTCCTTACGCATCAAGATTCCCTGTATCAGTATGTCAACTGTCATCACGGAATTCGCCTCTCCCCTGGTCTGTTCATATCGCTTGAGCTAACGAATGAAGGAGTTCTCGATTCTTTCAGTGTCTATGGAACCCCCGCGCTGAGTAACAAGTATTCGACTGAACCGTTCACATTGTCACCTATACAAATCGCACCAATCATATCAGAACAAATACGGTTCTTTTTTGCACCTGATGAGCAACAACCAATACAAGCGCATGCAATTGAAGAAATCTTTGTTTCTCAAGACGGCTTGCGCACGTATCTTCTAAGTAATCCCGAAACTTCGTCCGTTGCCATGAACGAGATCGTGACATGGGACAAACCGTCCACCTTCTCCTATACGCGCAAATTGATTAAGCGGCGAGACGCTGTCACGGCACGCGATGCCGAAGCTCAAACGCCACATCCGGATTACCGACCGTTGACTGACGAGATGCTGGAAACATGTCAGTCGATTGCTGTAGATCTCATCGCTGCCGAATATCCGGAGGAGTCCGGAGCGTGGACGATTCAAGAAATCCATCGGAATTTTCCATTCATTAACGTAGTAGTACGCCGGACTCGTCACGACATAAATCTCGCTTACAAACGTCGTTTAACGATTCTTTTGATCGAAGATACTTTTGAAGTCAGCCTAATCGTTGATAATGAAGCATTTATTGACCTCTATCATGACTCGACACAAGGATTGCCTGATAGCGTGCCCAAAGAAGTCATACGTCACGCACTCATGCCTTACCTGACATTGAAACCGTATTATGTTTTCGACCGGGCACTTGACCACTATGTTCTCTGTGGTTTGCTTGACTCGAACCACGCTTACTTACCGGCAACAAATGAGGTCGTCTTACTCGAAGACCTGTATGTCATTTCAGCCACTGATTGATTCGCTTCTTTACTATTTGCGGAAGAACGAGGCTTCTCAGCTGTTCGAGACGCTTACGGTCCACTCCCTGTTTTGTAAATACGTCTTCAATCATCGTGACCTTTTGTTCTCGTCCTGGAATCAGTTGATAAATGACATACCAATCAACGAGTGACATGAACGGACGTCCAGCTGAATCGATTGATTGTTCATCAAACGGATAGATGAACACGCCCTCGCAATGACGAATCTGCAGTCCGCTCATCAAATCGATATCGATTCCTGCAATGATAAATTCCTGGAACACTTCCGTCGCGTAAAGTGACGTCTTGTCTTGTTCGACGACAGTCCCCATGTCCGCTAACAGTTGGACTGCTCGTTCGGCGTCCTCTAACGCGACGACGAGATCGATGTCGCGCGGTACAACTGGTAGTCCATGCTGCGCCAACAATAATGAACCACCGATACCAAAATGAATCCGTTCTTGCTGCAAACACGCGACGACTTTTTCTAAGACTTGCTCAAGACTCATCGCCGGAACCCCGCTGCTCGAAACGGTCCTTCCATCGAAATCGTAAAGATGATTCGCGCAATTTCATCCGGTGATGTCTCATTTGGGTGGCTCAACCAGGATTCGATGACACCGAGATGGGCGGCTGAGAGATAGGCAATGAGATAATTTTCTGGAACGAGACGTTCTCCTTGTTCCGGTAGGNNAGTCCCGAGAACAGAATCTGTTGCATGTAATCACGGACCCGCTTCCGAAACATCCCGTCACTCGTCGGACTGAGTAAGATCCGCATCAGCGTCCGGTGTTCATAAAGAAACGTTAGAAACGGGATGATTCGTCGGTATGGTGAGTCCTCCGTTTTGTTGATCAGGACGAATGGAATCTCGCGTTCGAACGTCGCTTCGATCTTTTCAAAAACCTCATTCGTCATCCGCTCGAGCAGTTCGTATTTATCCGCGTAATGATGGTAGAACGTTCCGCGATTGACTTCCGCCCGTTCCGTCAACAACTTAATCGTCACGGCGTCAAAACCGACTTCGTCGATCAGCTGAAGGAACGTCTCGCGTATCCTCCGGTCGGTCCGGATAACGCGTAAATCCTGTTTTTTCATCGAAATCGCCTCTTTCTTCAACAGTTTTTCAGGAAGTGTCGCTTAAGCGACAGATGAACATTAACTGGTCATTGCTCCCAGTTTCTCTCCCTTTTATAATGAAATTAATCAACACGTTGTTCAATAATTATTTTATAAAAAGGAGGGAGAATACGATGGATTTACAACTACACGGTGTATCGAAATCGTTTCATCAACAGGACGTCCTCCAACAGATTGATCTTTTGATTCCGTCTGGTGAGATTTGTGGCTTGCTTGGTCCGTCAGGTTCCGGTAAGACGACGTTGATTCGCTTGATGATCGGCGCGATTCAAGCAGATGCTGGAACGATTCAAATCGGTGACACCTTGATGCCGAACTTTAAGATGCTTTCGCAAATCGGTTTCATGCCACAAAACGATGCTCTATACGAGGATTTATCTGGCCTTGCGAACCTGCAGTTTTTCGGTTCCTTATACAACATGTCTCGTCAGGACTTAGCAAAACGCATCGAAGAAGTGTTAACACTCGTCGATTTAACGAATGATCAAAAAAAGCTTGTCCGTCATTATTCCGGCGGGATGAAGAAACGATTGTCCCTTGCCATCTCAATCCTACATCGTCCAAGTATTCTATTTCTGGATGAGCCGACCGTCGGGATTGATCCCGTGTTACGCCGCCAGATTTGGAATCAATTCCAAGCGATTCGTGCGCAAGGCACGACGATTGTCGTCTCGACCCATGTCATGGACGAAATCAATGAATGTGACCGGGCAGCATTGATCTATAACGGTCGAATCATCGCCTACGATCCGCTCGACCGTTTGCTCGCACAGACTGAAAACGGTCAGGTCGAGGAACTATTCCTGCTCGCTGGAAAGGACGTGACATAATGTGGCATCTCGCACGACGGGTCATCCGTCAAACGTTGAACGATAAACGAAGCGTCGGACTGATTTTGCTTGCTCCATTGTTAATCTTCACCTTAATCTATTTCCTACTTGGAAACGATGACTACACACCTGTCGTCGCCATCAGTCAAGATGTACCGACTCCAGTCTCACAAGCGATCGAAAAACAGGATCTGTCGCTTAAAACGTATAACGGCAGTGATGCGGACGCCTATCTCAAAGATCATGAAACGGTTGACGTCGTCTTAGACATGAAAAACGACCAACTAGCTTTGAACCTCCGCGAACCTTCGACGAAAAGTTCCAAAGCACTACGCGAGATTCAAGCTGGACTTGCGTCACTGCAACCGACGATGCAACTCGAGACGAACTATCTGTACGGGGATGTTGATCAATCGACCTTTGATGCGCTCGGATTCGTCTTTTTATCGCTATTCTCCTTCTTTTTCGTCTTCATCTTGTCAGCGATGGCACTCGTCAAGGAGCGCAGTGGTGGCACGCTCGAGCGGTTGATGATGACACCGATTCGCCAAACCGACGTCATCTTCGGCTATACGCTCGGTTATAGCGTCTTCGCCTCGATCCAGGCGATTCTTGTCGTCCTGTACGCGACGATCGTTCTTGACTTACCGTCTGAAGGTTCGAGCATCTGGGTCTTCCTGACGATGCTTGGACTTGCCGTCGTCGCGGTCTTGTTCGGGGCAACGATTTCGATCTTTGCCCAGTCTGAATTACAAGTCGTCCAGTTGATTCCTTTTACGATCATTCCGCAGATCTTCTTCTCCGGTTTGATTCCGCTCGATTTAATCCCGTACGGACTCGGTAACATCGGATATATCACACCGATTTTCTACGGAGCGAGTGCGATTAAAGAGGTACTCGTCTACGGTAACGGTTGGTCGAGCATCTGGCCGTACTGGCTCGGATTATTTCTCTACGGAGCCGCCTTATTCCTGTTGAACATGCTTGCTCTTAATAAGTATCGCGGACACCAAAAAAGACACGGCTGATTACACGAGCCGTGTCTGATTTTGCTTAAGCTGTTCGAGGAAAGCAGTCCGTCGAGAGGGATCGAGTGTCTGCTCTTCCACGTCGGCATAGCGAACGAGCTGATAGATCTCATGCGGAACCGTGACCTCTAAACGTGTTAACCACTCCGTCAGCGTCTCATGTGTCCGTCGCTGTTGCGCTGGAGCAAGTGACCGATTGAACGCGCGCACTGCTTCACGAATTTTTGAATCAAGAATACTGTCTTCTGATGAGGACTGGACTTCAGGCGTTAGCGNNCGGTTGAATCGTTGTCGACGATACAGATAGAAGATGATCACTAAAGCGACAATCCAAGGAATCACACGAACGATTTGATTGATCGCATCCGTCAAGAAACCTCGTCCAAGCTCAATCGGTTTTTTCTTTTTAGGTTCCTTCCGATATCCTTCGTGCCCGCTTTTTGAAGAATCCAGTTGTTTGATGATTTGCTCTTTTTTCGCATAGATGACCTTTTTAGTCGGTAAAATCGTACTCGGAACACGTACCCAGTTTCCTGTCGATTGATCAATCGGTTGATCAATCGGTGGATCGATCAATGCCTGATACGATAGTTTAACACCTACGACGCCTAAAAATAGTACTAGGCACGTCATGAAAGTCATTCCAATGATTCGACGTCTCATTTCATCCTGCACCTCCAAACCGACTTAAAATCCTTGACACAAGACCTTTTCCCATATGTTACCATGAAAGGAGGCGATTCAGATGAGTTACGAAAAAGTATTTCAAATGCCGATGCAGCAGCTGTATCAGGTATACCGTCAAAAAGTCGAGCGCAAGCAACGGACGCAAGACGAGCTTGATGACGTGCTGTTCTGGTTGACCGGACACACGCAATCAACTCTTGAACAAGCCATACAAACCCAAACTGTCGCAGCCTTTTTCGAGCACGCACCCGACCTGAACGAACGCCGACTTTTAGTCACTGGCGTCATCTGCGGGATTCGTGTGGAAAATCTAACGGATCCGCACATTCGTAACATCCGGATTCTCGACAAACTCGTCGATGAGTTGGCGAAAGGAAAAGCGTTAGCTAAAATCTTACGATAAGGAGGAATGCTGATGTCTACTTTACTCAGTACACTGGCGATCCTCGTCATGGTGACCAGTGTGACCTATTTCATCGTCTATCAAGTCAAACGAAATAAAGGAACTTATCGTTCACCCGTCTATCGACTCGCCTTTAGTGGTCTGTTGGTCGGCTTGATGGTCAGTTATGTTTTGTTGACGTGAGTCGTGATTTTTAGTTGTTGATTTAAACAATAAAATCATTAATACAGTATTTGAAATAATGAAGGAGGTATACGATTGAAGATTCGAAAATGGATTGCTCCGCTTATATTGCTCATCTGTCTCGCCTCACCGAATGCCGCAACAACATATGTGAAATGGACGGTCGCTCCGACGGGTCACTATCTCGAACGTCTTCAAGCGGCTGACATTCCTTATAAAGTCCGTCAACACACGCTTTACATTCAAGAAAAGGATCTGCGCCGCGTCACGTCGTGTTTTACATGACAACGATAGAAAACCCCCTCATTTCAGCGAAATGAGGGGGTTTTCTGATCAATCACGAATTAGCGAATCGTTTTTAATGCCGTTGCCCACGGAATGACTTGATCGAGCATCTGGTTGACCGATGTTTCTTGAACGGCTGCCGCTTTTAAAACCGATCCATTCTCGAAATCAGTGAACAAGGATAACGCTGGATGCACCCGGACATCGGCAATCAATAACTCACCGAGGATGCCACGCAAGTGTTCTGCCGCCCGAGCTNNGCAGAACCGTAAGAGACGATCCCTGCTGCTTTATTGTTCCATTCGACCCGTAGATAATCGAGCGCGTTCTTGAGTGACGCTGCGATTGAGTGGTTGTATTCCTGAACGATGAAGACGAATCCGTCTTGTGCTGCGACATCCTTCGACCAAGCAGCAGCACCTGATGCATCCGCGTCTTTTTCACCTAGAAGCGGTAATTTGTAGTCGGCGATATCAAGAATCGTGTAGTTTGCATCCCCCCGTTGATCCGCGAGTTGTTTGACCCAGTTCCCGACTTGTGGGCTGAGACGTCCTTCACGTGTAGATCCTAAGATGATACCAATGTTTAATTTCTCCATTTTTATTTCCTCCTCTTATTTAGATGCGATTAGTTACGTTATCGTAGCGTTCTATTAAAGGTATTCTTTTTCGATTTTTCGAGTGCTCCGGACCGTATCGATCGGACGGACCATTTGTTCGATCTGTGCTCGTTGTGGCTCAAGGAATGGTGGTAATGACAATTTCTCTCCGACCGTTTCGTATGGCTCATCACCCATGAAACCAGGACCATCCGTTGCCCACTCGAACAAGACACCGCGCGCGACACGAGCGTAGAGCGATTCGAAGAAGAAACGATCGACGTAACCCGATGTGTTGAAGCGTAGCTGTTGCATCCGTTCGATCCATTCCTGTAAGGCAGCCGTATCTTCGACGCGGAAGGCGACATGGTGCACCGTTCCGAATCCTTGACGTCCGCTTGGTAGAACGACATTATGCTCGACGATGACTTGGGCACCGTTTCCGCCCTCACCCATCTCGAACAAATGCAGTGAACCAGCTTGATCGACTTCGCGCATCAACATTGCTTGTTCGAGCACGGCTTTTAAGTTGTTAAATTCTGCGATCCGGATGTGAATTGGACCGAGTCCCGTGATCGCGAACTCGAGTGGCACCGGACCGTTTTGCCACGGTGTGCCGGACGCGACACCTTGATTGTGCTCGTCAGAGATCAACATGTATTGTTGCTCATCGAAATCGACGAACGAGAGCGTCTTCTTGCCGAATTGTTCTTTGATGCCGCGGTGCTTGACGTCATATTTGTCAAAGCGTTTAATCCAGTACTCGAGTGCGGCATCCGTCGGGACACGGAACGCCGTCTTGAAGATTTCACTCGTCCCGTGTGATCCTTTTTGGATACCAGGAAAATCAAAGAACGTCATATCCGTTCCGGCAGATCCTTTATCATCGGCGAAGAATAAGTGATACGTCTGAATGTCATCCTGATTGACGGTCTTTTTGACCAATCGCATCCCTAAGACATTGGTAAAGAAGTCATAGTTTTTCTCGGCACTGCTCGTAATCGCTGTAACGTGATGAATACCTTTTAGTTCATTCATGAAAAATCGCTCCTTTAATCGTTATTATCTCGAATTCGAGATATCAGTCTAAAAAATTTTATTGTTTTTTTGCTTGATAGCCGATTGTTTTGGCTGTCTCGATGAATGCTTCGAGGTCTGACGGGGCTATTCCTTGAAATACTTGATTAATCGCTTGCTCGTGCTTTGGAAAAATCGTTTCCATCAGTTGTTGCCCTTCAGAGGTCAGTTCCGCAAATGTCACGCGCCGATCTTCTGGACATGCTTTACGGAAGACATAATTCTTTTTTTCGAGCTTATCAATGACATAGGTGATGCTACTGCTCGTAATCAAGACTTTTTTCCCAATCAATTGAATCGGTTGCCTGCCCCTGTGAAACAGCAACTCAAGAACCGAAAAATCCGTCGGGTTCAGTCCCCACTGCGCAACGTCCTTCTTGATGACTTCATGTAACGCGTCGACTGCGCGCACCATGACCGTTAATGCTTTCAAGTTCGGGTTCGGTCGTGTCATTTCGTTCACCTCTTTTGTATCTTTAATTCATATATCTTTAATTCGAGATAAATATAACATCTCAATTTTTTTTCGTCAACTGTTTTGATTTACTTTATATCATGATGATAAACACAACGGATTTTCGAAGCGTTCATCATCATTTAAAGCAAAACACGTGCCCTTCTCCTAATAGATAGTGATCTGTTTCCGATTGAATATACGCCGTATCGTCAGGTAAACCGATCGCATTATCCATTTGAGACAAATGTTCCTGAAAACGAGCTGCCCTTCTTTCTTGATTTAAATGCGGACAGATACAGCCACTCAGCCAGCTTTGTCCTGTATCAAGACAGTAATCGTTACCACTTTCTGTCGTGCGAATCCCGGATTCCATCGGATAGATTGCGCCTGCACTGACACCTACGTACCAGGCGCCGCGATCGATGGCTTGCTTGAGGAGTACATTTATTCCAGAGTTCTCAAGTGTCTTGGCGAGTAGAGGATAATTACCACCGCCGACATAGATGATGTCGGCGTGCTGTAATAGTTGTCGTTGTGTATCAATCGTTTGGTTATCGTCAAACAATGTGACGATCGAGACAGTCGCTCCAAGCGCTTCATATGTATCTCGAAATTGTTGTTGGTACAATCGCTCGTCCCGACTTGCCGTCGGCAGGAAGACGATATGCGGTACGTGTGACGTCAGTTGAAAGACATGACGATTGATGACTTGATGAGACGGCGCAATCAGTTGTCCGCCACCGATTAGCATGAGGTTCATCTTATTTCTCCTTTGCAGTGTCTTTTTAGAAAAAGGTGTACAGTCCATGTTCATAATAATCAAATTCTGATCTGGGCAGTTGCTCAAAGCGATAGCCTTCATAAAAGGCATTAAGGGCTTCTCTATCATTGATGATCGGACTGATGGCGAGTGCGATATCATACCGTCGATCGCCTGGTCTCATCGCTCCGACATCGATGAACGACATCGTTCCGTTCGTCGCGACCAACAGGTTGTCCGTCGTACAGTCACCATGAATCCAGCATACATCGATCGGTTGTGGACGAGTCTCTTTTAGACGATCGAGTAAATCCATCGTTCCGGACGCCCAACCAGACGCGACATAACGTTATGCCGTCATGAACCGTTCCGTTAACCAAACATCCGACATTCCTACTGTCGCTCGCTGATGAAAATGGAAGAGATAGTTTCCAAACGCTTGCCACAACTGAATCCGTTGTTCGCTTGTAGCCTGTCTTAACGCTGTCGTCAGCGTCATCCCGTCTCGCCACCCCATCAAGAGATGACTGTGCGGTGCTGTTCTGTCTTTGAAAAAGCCGACGTACTCAGGTAGGAACCCTGGTTCTCGTTGCATCCATTCTTCTAAGACGATTGCTTCTTCTGCGAACCATTCTTGGTATCTTGCTCTTGTAGCAGTCTTGAGTAGGTATTTTCCTGTTTTCGTTTTAACCTGGTAGACCGTCGATGTCCCCCCTTGCTCATCGAGTTTTTCGACGTCCTCGATTGTTCCCGTCATTTGCTCGATGCTTAGACGGGTCTCCTCCGTCATACCGTATATCCCGTGAACGGAACCGGTGTCGACAATCGAATCCAAGTCGATGGTTTTCCGTAAACCGACGCGTCATCGAGAAAACGTTCTAAAGTTGCAACAGACTCCGTTTGCAACTTGACCATGAAGTTATAGCTACCGGTCAGGCGGTGACACTCGACGACTTCCGGATGCCCTTTGAAAAATTCAATCAAACCCGCACACCGCGTCTCTTCAAACATGACGATCGCGAGTAACCCTTGTGCGAGTGCTTCTGGATTAATGACAGCGTGAAATCCTTCGATGATTCCCGCGTCCTCCATTTTTCGGACCCGTTCGATGACGGCTGGAGCTGATAACCCGATTTGTCGCCCGAGTTCCGACCATGGGATTCGGGCATCGTTCTGCAATATCCGAACGATTTGTTGATCAATCTGGTCCATATTCCATCCTCCTTCTGATTCAAAACCACTTTCTTCAAATTAACATGGAATCAAAGGAAAATATAGCCTTTTACTTTGTTTTGCTGCTGTGTTCATCGAGTAGTATTTCTTATACTACTAATAGGAGGTGATACGCATGGAACCAACCTGTGTCCGGTGCCAAGAAACAATTGAAACGACGGTCTATCAATGTTCACATGCTTGTACGTTTTGCGAACCGTGTACAAAAACGCTCGATCATATTTGCCAAAACTGTGGGGAGCTGCTCGAACCCGCCACGCCAGTCACTACATAAAAAGACGGATGCCTCGGCACCCGTCTTTTGTCTATTCAGATCGTCTCTTGTGATTGCCGCTCGGCTAAGCGCCCTTTCGCTTGTTCTTGATGCGATCTGATCGCCGACTCGCCAAGTGCTTTCGCAAGCCCCCGGGTCGGAAGATTGACATACATCGACTCATAATTTCTGACTTCGAACGTCTCGTGAAAGATCCCGACCGCTTCTGATGTCCGTGCCTTCTGATTGAATCGTTTCCACGCCGTCAAATGGCGCGAACCATGGGCATATGCCATCAACTCTTCCGTTGAACGCCAATACTGGATCAACGTCAAGGAACGCCAACCGACAAGCGATTCATGCGAAATCAGTCCGACATCGTTCGCATAACACTCTTGCAGCATCGGTCCCATCGCTTGGACCGTCGGTAACCATTGTCGGACGGAGCGCAGGCGATTGATCCGTAACCCGATGATGAACACGACGACGTCTTTGTTCGGAGTCGCAATGATCCGTTTCATGTCAATTTCCTCCTTCAAGGGCCTCAAGGGAAGCGTCACACCAGTCGAGTAACGCACGTGTCTTCCGAATGCCATAATCAAGCGTCAGCAACCAATAAACGGCGTCGTTTGAGTCAGGATAAGAACGAATCATCGCATCGATCGCTTGATACGTCTCAAGCCGTTCTTCGAGCAATCGCGCGTGCCCCTGAATTTTCTGCAAGGTGACCTCTTTTGAAGCATGTCGAGCGAAGTACAGCTTCNNGCTTGATACGTCTCGAGCCGCTCTTCGAGCAAGCGTGCATGCTCCTGAATCTTCTACATCGTGACGTCTTTTGAAACATGGCGGGCAAAATAAAGCTTCAACAATAAGTCGTTTCGTTGCACTGGCAAATCAACGGATGGTTCAGCGACCCAACGCTCGAGCTCCACATGTCCGTTTTCCGTCAGGGCGAATTGTTTTCGTTCCCCATCCGTGACCTCTTCCACGATTAATCCTTCCGCTTCTAACCGTTTCAGCGTCGGATATACTTGTCCGAAGCTGATTTTCCAAAAGTGGTTCAAGCTCGTATCGATCGTATGCTTCATCTCATAACCAGACGTACATCCGCTCGCAAGAAGTCCGAGAATCGCATAACGGGTCATGTTTTCTTTTGGCATCGGTCCCTCCTATATCTAAAAGATACTATCT
>NZ_DJUM01000040.1:16749-21972 GCF_002440475.1 Exiguobacterium sp. UBA6282
TTGTGTCTGTGATTCGAATTCCTTGTTTACAGACTTAACTAAAAGGAGTTCTCACATGACATATGCTAAAGCCTCTATCTTCTTCAGTCTACTCGGCTTGTTCATTGCTTATATGATTTTCCCACCGATTAACTGGCCATTCGGTCCAAACTCGATGATTACGATTCCGATCGGACTTGCCATTTATTTGTTCGGAATTGGTCTCGGGATCGTCGCCTTCAGACGACGGGAGCCCGGGATTCTTAAATATGTCAGTCTCGCCTGTGCCATTCCGCTCGGCGTGCTGCTACTACTCTTTCTCGGTTACATCTTTAGCGGTCAAATTTAATCGTCTTTCTATAGTTGTTCATGAGACGCTTTCCCGAGGGCATCGAATGTCAACCGGTGAATCGCTGGACTCGACATCGCATCTAACCATTCGTTCGCCGCTCGCCCAGTATATTTTTCAAGAACTAACGCCAATACAAGTCCATGTGTCGCGACAACCACTTGTTGATTCGGATGCATGTCATGGAGCTTTTCGATGGCTGCTACAGCACGATCAAGTGCCATGCGATTCGACTCTCCACCAACTTCTGCGTAATCGGCGTCTAAAAATGACTGTCTCAATACTTCCTCGAGTCTCTCAGTCGTTAATCGTTCATCGATTAGTTGAAAAAGTCGCTCTTGAAATGGAACCGTTATGACCTGCATGTTCCTCTGATTCGCAAGCGGACGAACGGAATCCATCGCCCGTCGCATCGGACTCGAACAAATAGCGTCAATCGGCATCGTTCTAAAAAACACCACTAGTTTCTGTGCTTGCTGTTGACCTGCATCGGTTAAACCTCGTTCACGATCACTCCCCGTTTTGACCGATTCACAATGTCGAACGAAATAAATCGTTGTCATTGCAATTTGACCCAATTTCCTTCGGATATCACTTCGACGTTTGAACCAATGACACGGATCGCTGTCGCGTCGTCGATCGCGTACGCTGGATTCGTCAGCCTCTTTGCCCACGCTTTTGCTGCTTGCATGTGATTGTCTGGTAACTGCGGGTGATCGAGATGCGGGAAGATCGAAAAATCAACGAGACCGAGTGTTGCGTCCGATTGCTCCGGTGTCTTCTGCCATTCGACGAACTCCGTTCCGATACGGGGAGTGAGCACCATGCTACCGGCACTCATCCCGACATAAACACCGGTCAGTTGCGGTAATAGTCGATCAAAGCCCGATTCGACGAACCAGTGATGTAGAAATAGCGGATCCCCACCATTGACGAGGATGACATCCGCTTGTTCGACCGCTGGTTGCCAAATTGCTGGATCAACCACTGAAACCGCTGATAATTCCAACAGACCGACTGACTTCCATCCTACATCGACCATTGGTGCCTCATCTTTTCCTTGAATGAAGTTGACAGCGAGGTCCATCCCCCTTTTTAGTACGTAAGACGCTGTCGTGATTGCAATGGCATGACATTCTTCAATCGGTTTTCCGAGCATCTCCAGTAACGCTTGATGAATCGATGCATTTTGTACCCCACCTGAAGTTAAGAGATACTTCATCATGACACCTCCTGTTCTTTGCTTCAGTTTACAATATTTAAGCGTTTTTGATATGCTTACTTTTATTAACAAATCACTTATTAAGGAACTTTTATCCAATTTTATTCGTATAAAAATAGACAGCATCATATTTTTATGAACGGGAGGCACATATGTACTCGATTCCTAGCTACTTCATACTTTACTTAAAAATCATGCTGACGGATAAGATTCCGGTCTTTTGGTCGTTGATCTTCCCGTTGATTCTCGCCTTTGTCTTCGGGTCACGCCTCGACTTCACCGAGAACAGTTTCCTCTCGTTCCTCGCGCTCTTTTGGGGCTATATCTTACTTTCGATTTACGTGAATGGCATCGGACTCCAACTTGCCCGGATGCGGGAACATGGTTTGATGAAGACGTATATCATGATTTCCGGTAGTAAGATTGGTTGTATTCTCGCACTCGTTCTCGTTCAGCTCGTATTTGCAGCCGTTAGTTTAACGGTCTTTACGACGATTCTGATGCTTGTGTTCGGCTTCTTCTCACCTTTAACGTTGTTACTCGCTTATCTCGTCTTGGTGCTCAGTATCCCGCTTGCTTTTGCAAGCATCGCCTTGACGATGCTTCCGGCTAAGATTTCGAGTATGTCGACATTAATCAACATCGTCATGTATCCTCTGTTCTTGTTCGCGAATAGCCAACCGGATCGCTGGTACAGTTACTTGAATCCTTTTTATGTCATGAAAACACTTGGTCTCGCTGTCTCTGAGCACGTTACGGGAGCATCGTTCCTTATCTTGACCGTCGTACTCGTCGTTTATCTGTTACTTGGTCTATTCTCTGTCAAACGTTTTAATCTCATGTCATTACTGACCCGATAGGAGGATTCAGATGCACGTTCAACACGTACGCTTCAACTATCCGAAATCACCTGATCTGTTACACGATGTCTCCTTTTCGCTTGTTCCCGGGAAACTGAACGTCTTGATCGGCATGAACGGTGCCGGGAAAACGACACTGTTTGATTGCATGACCGGTGCCTTACCGATCACGTCCGGAGAACTGGACTTACCCNNTTACCCGATATCTCGGACATTCTCTATTTGACGCAATTCATCTATTACTCGGATGAATTAAAGGGCAAGGATGTCGCCGTCTTCGTCGGTCGGCTCGCTCGTTTGAAAGCATATCGCAAGCGAGAGACCTATACGCGTCATCTGAAACAGCCACGAGAGCTCGATTTATTCGCTCATCTGTGGGAGATGAAAATTGGTAAGATGTCCGCTGGCGAAAAGAAATGGTTGTTCGTGACCCTGTTGACGACAGTACCACGTTCGCTCTACATCTTTGACGAGCCAACGAGCGGGGTCGACCCGGCAACACGGCTTCATATCATGCGACGCTTCGAGCAGATGACAGCAAACGGTCAAACGTGCCTCTTCTCGACCCATCAATTACATGATCTATTGCATACCGATGCCCATGTCATCTTCCTTCATCAAGGTCGTATTTTGTACGAAGGCGACTTCAAGGATTGGTTGAACCGATTCGAGACGACAGATCCGGACGTCGCGTTCGTCCAAATGCTTGAACTAGCAGGATAACGTTAACCACCTCTCTTTTGGAGGTGGTTTTTTTGTAATATTTGAAATGTAGGTTTTCGAAAAACATGTACAGGATATACACATTATAAGAAAGGAGGTCGTCCGATGAACTTCATTTCCGGTCAAGCATTTATCACGATGATGGATTCACTTTTCAACGAAGAGGAATGGAATCGACACGTCTTATACATCACTGCGAATTCAGCAGCTATCCACTTACAAAAACGATCTACCACCATTCTCTCGCATCCTATGGAATATCAGATTTCGTTTCTCGTGCATTTACCAACGCTAGAAAAACGACTGATCGTCAAAACGAATCAACAGGAGACGCGCCAATTTTTCTTTGATCCAATGGCTTCCATCGATTGTATGTGCACTAGTTTAATGCCGTGGACGAATCCAGGGCGATTCAATGAGGAGGAAAACGTTCATGTCCACCAACACTCTTGAACAACGCATCAATGCCGTCCTCGATTGTTTGGCGGCCGCAAAGGACTACCAACGTATCGCCGGAAGGCATGATGTGTCGTATCAACAATTGTATAACTGGGTCCGGCGCTATGAGAGCGGTGGTATTCCTGCCCTGACGGATCGCCGTGGTCGGAAGTTACGATGCGAACGATTTACTTCGACTCAGCATACGCCTTGAACCGATCAAGGATCGCCTGCCAGCCCGCTTGTTGCATTTCAGGCGGGTTGATTGTTTCGGCATCAAACGATTCGACGACTTCGGTCTGTTCCCCGTTCCGAGAGAAGTCGATCGTCACCTGACGACCATCCTCGAGGACATACGCAATGCGTTCGTAGGGAACGATTGTCTCGTATGTACCCGTGAAATCAAATCCCATGCTACCGTCTTTTGCTTCCATTCGATTCGTGAATTGACCACCGACCGTCAAATCATTTGTTGACGCCGTCGTATGCCAATCGTCAGACGCTGCGTTCCAGCGTTTGATGTCTTCTGGTGCGTTCCAGATCTCCCACACGGTCTCGACCGGACGGTCAATCACAGCTTGAATCGTCAGTTTCGTCATCTTTCTTCCTCCTTACTAATTGAAGTTCCCTCCCTATTTCGAGGACTATTAAATGAATTCCTTGTTATTTTCGATTAATTCAGGTGTTAATTTGAACGCTTTGTTTTCCATACCATGAACAATAGAATCGCCGGAATGAGACAGATGATTGCATCGATAACGGTCGGCAGTCGTAACGCGGGACTTGTTAAAAACCGAACGCCTTCCACTGTCCAAATCGTTAACATACAGGCGGTCAATGCTGCAAGCCGCCAGCGTCTCGGAATCCGAATCCAGTAAGCGAGGAGGCGCTCCGATAACTTCATCTTCCTTCCACCTTTCGGACCGCTTTCAGAAAGCTTTGTTCCGTTTTATAGGAGGCGTCGCGCCACATGAAACGTTTTGTATGCTTGAACGTATTTTTTTCAAACTGATTTCCCGAACTCGTCTTGAAGTAATGGGCGACACTTAACGAACCATCGAATGTGTTCCCGATGATCGTGTTGTCATGGACATCATGCTGGACGAGCAATTGACCACCCTCGAGCCCTTTCGTATCATTCCCGATCAGCTGATTTTGCTCGATCCGAACACGTTTTGTACCGCCTCGCTTCGTGTCATACCCACCAATCGCAATTCCGGTGTAGACGTTTTGCCGTAAATCATTCTGGCGAACGATGACATCTTCTGCGTACCGTCCGGCATGTTCACTCGTCACTTCGATCCCGATATCACTTGCTTCGATGAGATTCTTCTCGATCGTTAAATTCTTCCCACCATCGACATAGATACCGGCTGCGCTGTATTCCTTCCCGTAAGCAGGATTGCCGTAGCTCGACGTCCGGTAGACACGATTTTCCGACACGACGCCCTCACGAACGTAGTCGTCTTTTTTCGACTGAGCAATCCCTTCGTGTCCGATCAAATCAATGCCGATGTTGTCGTTATCCCGTACGACGTTCTTCGTCACCCGGAAATGTTTGACGTTTCCATTTAAGACGAGGGCTTCACTGAAACCGAGACGATTCTGCTCGACTCGGTTACCGGTGATCGTCAGGTGACGAATCGCTCCCG
>NZ_DJUM01000023.1:0-64521 GCF_002440475.1 Exiguobacterium sp. UBA6282
TGACCAAAATGCCGATCGGTGTCGCATCCGACCGTTTCGACTGAACGGCTTCGATCGTCAGTCCTTGGATTGTCACATATGTTCGATTTTTCACCTGAACGATCGGTAAGGTTGCGTTCCGATCTTTGATATTTTTCCCGCTTAACGTGACCTGCTCGTCTTGATAGTTTCGGAATGTGATCGGGCGTTCTTTCGTTCCGTTCTGTCTAACGTTCAGCTTTTCGTGATACGTTCCTTTTCGCAAATAGACCGTCGTACCGGCAGTCGCTTTTTGTGTCGCCTGTCGAATCGTTTTAAACGGATGCTTCAACGTGCCAGTATTTTTATCACTGCCGTTCGGTGCGACGTATAACGATTTTGCCGTCGATTCGGCCTCTTCACTTGTCGAGGCACAACCGACGAGCAGGACGGTTGCTAATAACCATTTGCCTTTCATGATTTCCTCCTTTATTTAGCAAAAACATTGTTGGTATAATCTAGGTATCATTTCTAATTTTTTGAATATTTTATTTTTTCTCGATTCACTATGACTTTGGAAAAGAGTAACACGTCATGAAATACGCGCTCTTATTTACTCTTCCCTTCTTGCTTGGTGGTTGCACAACGGAAGCAACCGTCCTTCCTAAAGAGACCGTCAAGATCAAGAAGTCGTACTTTTCGATCACACCCTCTACCGCGAAAGGCGAGTCGCAGCAACAGCGGACATTTTTCTTAACTGGTACACTCGATCGCCCGCTCGAGCTCAAAGCGGTCCAATTTGACGATACAGAACCACCAGAGGTGCTGATCGCACA
Source organism: Exiguobacterium sp. UBA6282 (assembly GCF_002440475.1). Classification (NCBI taxonomy): domain Bacteria; kingdom Bacillati; phylum Bacillota; class Bacilli; order Caryophanales; genus Exiguobacterium; species Exiguobacterium sp. UBA6282. The sequence goes on from NZ_DJUM01000023.1 coordinate 795, forward strand.
CCGTTCCAGTTGACATATGATTTGAACCTGCTCAAGGATTCGCATGCCTTCACCTATTCGCTTGATGCGAAGAATGGTATTACTGAGACGAAAACGGTCTATACCTTACCTCAAAATGTCCAGACTGACAGCGGTCAATTCAATGATCAGAAACAGACGAATGCTTTGTTCTACCCCTTACTCCTCAAACGCTATACGACAGGAGAATCGATCATCGGTCGCTCGATTGACACGTTATCCTCTCCTCACCTAAAGGTCAGAAAACAAGAAGGCGCAATTTTGATCTATTTGATGAAATCACGATAAGGAGAACGGCGGACCGAGAAAAAGTCCGCCGTTTTTTTAGTCCGCTATGACATGCGACATGTCAGCTTCTAATCGAATCACGGCTTCCCCATCCCTGTATTCGACGATCGTCAAACTCGTTCCATGAATGAACGGCGGATCCCATAATGTCGCGAACGGCTTACGTTGAAGATATGTCAGCAAGATGTTAAGGAAGATGCCGTGGGTGACGATTAAGATGTTTTCGTCTTCTTCATGGTCTGCCAGTCGTTCCAAAAACGATAGGATGCGCTCGCGGACCGCATCAAAGGATTCTCCACTCTCCGGTATGTAGGTATGCGGCGTTTGCCAAAATGCAGCATGAGCAAGCGGATGCGCGACTTCAATTTCCGCCGCCGTCCGTCCTTCCCAGGTTCCCATGTGCATTTCACGCAATCGATCGTCGATGGTGACCGGAATCGCTGGATCGAGATCCATCATTCGAACTGTTTCTCGGACGCGACCAATCGGACTGATATAGAGATGATCCAGATGAATTTCACGTAAGCGGTGACCAAGGTCCCGCGCATTCTGTCTGCCCTTTGCTGTCAGAGGAGAGTCTTCCCAGCCTTGCATGCGTTTTTCTAAGTTCCATTCCGTCTCGCCATGACGCGTAATGTAAAGTGTTGGCATCTATTCCATCCTTTCGGTTTCTAGTTTCTTTCAAAAGTGTATCAAAACCTGACTGTTTTTTCCTGTAACTAGAGAAAACAAATCCAAAAGAGAAATTCACCAATCTGTTCGGTATGATGAAGGTAGACATAAAGGAGGAATTCGATGAATCGTCAACAAATGATTGACCTTGCCGAACAGATCCGCTCGGGAGAGGAACGCCCTAAAGTCATACCCCCTCAACCACCGCAAGCTATAACGACTACGTTACAGGTGCCGACATCAATCGGCGATGTCCGAGTATTGCTGCACTCGCCGATCGACGCAGCAGACATATTACCTGGATTCATCAGTTTCCATGGTGGCGGTTTCATCACAGGAACGCCAGAGATGGACAAACCATGGAATCTGTTTCTTGCTGAGACCGTCAACTGTCATGTTTTTAATATCGAGTACCCATTAGCACCGGAGCATCCATTCCCCGTTCCAGTCCTCGTCACCTATGAGGTCGTCCAGTGGATATTTCAACATGCTGATACGCTACACCTCGATGCTGCGCGTATCGCGATCGGGGGACATAGTGCTGGTGGGAACCTCGCTACTGCCATATCGTTATGGAACGCCGAGCAGACACATCCGGTTCCGCTCATTGCTCAAATCCTTGACTACCCTCCACTCGATCTCGCAACGGACCCAGCGGACAAACCGTTTTTTAAAGAAGCCATACCTACTGAGCAGGCACGTCAGTTCAATGCGATGTACATCGCTCGCGCGGAAGATGCGTATCATCACCTTGCTTCGCCACTCTATGCGGCTCAACTTGAAGCACTACCGCGAACACTCATTTTGACGGCTGAGCACGACTCACTGGCGCAGGAAGCCCAGCAGTATGCTAAACGACTTCAAGCAGCAGGTGTTCACGTCGAACACCTGGAATTTGCCGGACAACCCCATGCCTTTACGCATCACGGTGACGCAAACGTAGCGCTTCAGGCTTGGCAACGGATTGCTGATTTTCTTAGACATGTCTTTCAGTCTGCTAAACGTTCGTAACGTTGCATCACAAATTCATGAAAAGCAACAGTCCCTCACTCCATCGAGTAAGGGACTGTTCGTTTTATCGTCATTCTTTTTTGTCATCTTCTTTCCACCACAGCGCATCTTCTGGATTTTTTGCGACTTCATGTACTTCCTGTTCCGAAGCAACCGTCGGATGTGATCCTTTGAGCGCCTTACCTGCTGTGTTCTCAAAGAAAAAGAAGAATGTGATGAAGCCAATGACGCTGACGGCTGTCAGGTAATAGGCTGGAGCGAGTGGATCTTCTGTCGTGTGCACAAGCCAGGTCGAGACGAGTGGGGTCGTCCCACCAAAGATTGACACTGCGATATTAAAGGTAACGGAAAGCGTCCGGTATCGCACATCTGAATAAAAAATACTTGGCAACAGACTTGGCATTGTTCCCTCGAAAATTGACAAAAAGAAACCAATAATGAAGATCCCGATGCCGACGAATAACAACCAGTCTTGCCCGATTAGGAAGAATGAGAGGATCGATGTTAAGGCTAACCCCGTCAATCCAAGCAGTACCAATCGTCGATTGCCGCGTCGATCGCTCAAGCGACCGAACGAGAAAGCGAGCGGAATCATGATGATCATGACACCGGTGATTAACATCGTACTCGTTGCACTCGGTAGACCGATGATTTCATCCAGATAAGACGGCATATAGGATAACAACATATAGTTCGTGATGTTATAGAAAGCAACGGCGATAAAGCAGACGATGATGTCTTTCCGGTGTTCTTGGATGATCGTCCGAAACGTCGCTTGTTCCTGTTCACTCTCATCGATCTCATTCTCGAAAATCGGTGACTCATCCAGGTGTCGCCGAAGATAAAGACCAAATAATCCGAGTGGTGCGCCTAAGATGAAGGGAATACGCCATCCCCAAGATGACATTTGATCGTCTGATAGAGAGACGAACAAGATCGTCGCTAACACGGAAGCAAGAATATACCCAGCTAATGTTCCAATTTCAAGACCACTACCGTACGCGCTCCGGTGTTTATCGGGTGAAGACTCGGCGATATAGACCATCGCACCAGCATATTCACCACCAGTCGAAAAGCCTTGCAAGATCCTTGCCAACAGTAAAAGAATCGGTGCCCAGACACCGATTTGATCGTAGGTCGGCAGCAGACCAATCAACAAGGTCGAAAATGCCATCATGACGATCGTCGTCGTCAAGACGACTTTTCGTCCCAGACGATCGCCCATTCGTCCAAAGATCAATCCGCCGAGTGGTCGCATCAAAAAGGCGATCGCAAACGTCGCAAACGTAAAGACCAGCTTCAGTTCATCATTTTCTACACCACTAAAGAAATTTTGACTGATGATGACGGCGAGGTAGGAGTACAACCCAAAATCAAACCATTCCATCGCATTGCCGATTCCGGTCGCATAGACACTCTTTTTCGTTTGCGCCGGATCAACGACATTGACATGCTCCCTTCTGAATCGCATGAAGTTCTCACTTCCTTTTCTATGAATGCGTTACGGTTAACATCTCACCTCACCTTTTTGATCATCGATCGTTTCATTATTTTCAACATATGATTGCATGAATAAGATTCCCGCTATGCATGACCGATAAACGCTTCTTGACCTCAACTATATACAATTTCTCGTAGGGTTACGGAAAATAAAAAAAGACCCACCGAGGCGGATCTAAAAGTCATCGGATAGTTCCGAAATCGGACTGTCAGGAGATGCCGTTATGAGCCGAAGCAGGACTTGTTCCGGTCGATCACTGACGATCCACATCACGTCCGTTCCGTTTTGGTAGGCAAGATTGAGCTGTTTTCCCTGCTTTTGAACATGTACTTCTAATCTCTTGACGGTACGTGTCCGGTCTCCAAACCGTGCCGGAATCTTCTCACTTTTCAGTCGTGTCTCGATCATCGTGTAATGACGATTCGTGACAATTTTCGTCGTCATTTTTTTCTTGTTTCCTTCCCACGCTAGACTCCCTGCGATCACCTCACCTTTTGTTGGTTGATCTCGAATGAGTTCCATCGAACTTCTTAATATCCAGTTCGACTTCTTTTCATAAATCATTAGCGAATCATATCGTCCATCGATGACGCTTGCTAGCAGTAAATTATAGTCATCGAATCGCGCGTCCACTCGGAAATCGTCTTGCTTTAACGTATAGGTGGACTTGTCACTCAAGTCATATTTAAACTGATGCTCGGCCGTCTCTACAGCAGTCGGATAGGAGCCACTGTCGAACAAACTCGTACCATCAACGTGAATCTTTTCCTTCACCTCGTTCTTTTCCGGTGCGCATCCGCTGATACAGAGGAGTCCTACTAGTAGAAGCGGTATCGTTTTTTTATAACTGATTCGTTTCATCACATACGCTCCTTCTTGTTTCATTTACATATTTGTAGACCCGGGTCGTCTTGCCATCCTTTTTCGATCACACGTCGCTGAAAAATCGAATGACGCGCGGTACCGACTTGAAAAGGTGGCGTCGGTCGAATGATCCGATCCATAAAGTCATCTGCTCCATATGGAAGGTAAAGTTCAAAGTCTGGTCGTCTCGTCACGCCGATTGCTGTGACGGTCTCAGGAAACTGTGAAATCGCATCCTTTGCGGACTGATAAGGTGGTAATCCATTGACGAGATGCATTCGCGTTTGATTTTTAACAGACCACGGTAAATCTATCCATTCACATAATTGCCGCTCATGTTTTTTTCCGTCGTTTCAGAAATATCCGATGGGTCAAAATAGACGATATCGATGTCCGACTGTGCGTTTTGATCAATGCCCCAAATCTTCGAACGAAGGACACCGGCACAAATCCGGTAAATCGAGTCGTTCCACGATCGTCAGCATGAACTGCACTTCTGAGTCCTCTCGTAATCGTCGTTCGATATCCACTAAATTCATGCACTTCTCCTCCGAATCTACTTCCTAAATGATGACTCTTTCTTCAGTTTATCTCAATTCATCGATTAGGAAATCATTTCCTTCTTTTTATTGAGAACGATTAAACAAACAGCTCGTTCTCAACATATCTATCCATACGTTCGAACGAGCTGTTCTTAAATGCGGATCAACACGATACCTCCAAGCATGACAAGCAGACTGACGATTTGAACACCCGTGACCGGTTGTTTCTTTGCACCGAACCAACCGAAACGATCAATCAACAGACTGCCAGTCAGTAAACCAATCGTGACGATCACGACAGCGAGACCTGTACCGACGAGCGGAACGATGAAGGCATTGCCGGCAACGAATAATGCACCAATCAATCCACCGATCCAAACCCAGGCGGGGAATGGTTGCGAGCGATCAATTTGCCACTTCGTTCGTAAAATCAGATTCAGCAACAACAAAGCGATCGTTCCGATGACGAACGAAATCAAGGCACCTTTCACGGCTGAACCGAGAACACTTCCAAGATGACCATTGATAGCCGTTTGAGCAGCACCCAACGTACCAGTCAGAATCCCGAACACACGCCAGAGAAACAACGATTTTTCTGTTGATGCCATCTGTTGCTTGTGGCGCCGTGCTAAATAGTCACCGAGCGCGACCGTTCCGACGACACCGAGTAACACAAGCGTTGCACCGATGATCCGCGTTAACGAAAGTGTCGTGACGTTCGCTTCAAACAATCCGAAATGATCAATCAACAGTCCCATGATGACCTGACCAAAAATCGGCATGATGACCGTTTGGACGCCTCCGAGTCGCGGAAACAACAAGATGTTCCCGGTCAAATAGATGACACCGAGTACCCCTCCAGCCCAGATCCAGTACGGTTCATCGGCAGCAGCTGTGAGACCTGTGAGGTTCCCGTCGACCAGCAACACGAGAATCAATAAGAATAATGAGCCAATCGAAAAGGAAATCAGCGAAGCGAGGAATGGCGAACCGACGACGCCCCGCAATCGCGTATTGACACTCGTTTGAACCGGTACGAGCAAACCGATGATAAATCCAATGATGATTGCAAGCATACGAGGACCTCCTTATTCATGTGCCCTTTCATCATACGGCAGTCTCGCACGCTGAAGCGACCGGAATGCTCAAAAAGGAGCCGGTTCAACGACCGGCTCCACGAATTAAATCTTTTTCCACGACTTCGGATGCGTCCGCAATTCCTTCTTCGTCGGATGCTCGACATCGAGACGTTTTCCGTTTCGTTCAAGTAGCATATCTGATACGAGCAAAGCGATAGCAAACACGACGTAGACGGCAAAACTTAGGAAAAATGGTAAATCGAATACGATTAGTATTGGAAAGAATAATCCCATTAAGATGACGAACAGAAAATCCGTTACATACTGCCATTGAATGATTTTCTTCATCTGTGGTTCTATCGTTAAAGCCATATCACGTTCGACTTCTTGCGAGTGAATCCGCGCAATCCAGACTAGTGCTACAAATAATAAAAATAGTGGCCAGTACATGTCCTGATTGGCGACGACCAACAGGATGCTAAAGCCGTACAGTAACGAGCTGTACAAACGTGGTTTAGCGAGTTGACGTTTTTCTTCTTGAATGAACGCGATACGTTCGGCTTTCGTTTTCATTTAAATCCCCCAACTGATTCAACGTACCTGTTTAATCTGATCGAACGGTTCGTGATCGACCAATGTATTCGACCTTATTCTGAAATACGCGGTACATCCGGTATTCTCCAGTCGGTGCCGATTTCAATTGAACGGCAATCTGGTGACGTCGTGATTTTGATGATTCGGACGCTACGAAATAAGGTTTGACTGACGCGATATTGTCGCGCCCGAACTGCTTCGTCACGTGCCGAACGACTTGCACTTCAACAATCTGCTCATAGGTTGCATCCCGTTCATCTGCGATCATCCACCAACCAACACCGCCAATCACTACAAGTAATAAAATCGCCCCGATCGTTTTTCGCAATTCGATCCCCCCGGTTCACTTGCCCATACTTACTGTTTCAATTCGTGAACGAGGTTTTCCTGCTTCCGTCGGGTGACGAACCAAGCGATGGCTAGGACAAGCACCACCAAACCGGCAATAGTTCCAGCAATCGTCGGGACGTTGAGATAGAATGATCCTGTATCATCAATCCGTGTCACGAAGATTGTCGCACCAAGACCACTGATCAGTCCGAAGATGATGCCGCTCCCAATGAACAAGAGCATTTGAATGAGTGTCAATTGACGCAGCCTGTTTCGAGTCAGCGCAATCGTTCGTAGCAAGGCATACTCGCCTCGTTTTCCACTCACGAAACTGAGTAAGGCGTTCGCAAGTCCGAACCAGACGGATCCACTCATGACGACAAGCGCAATGATGAAGACGAACCAACGTTCCGTCGTTTGTTGCTCCGCATCGTGAAGCGCGTCAGATAGTCGATTCATTTGCAATGTCGGATAACTTTGCGTGATCTCTGATAATTTTTTTGTCACTTGCGCCTTCTTTAACTCGGATGGAACGTCGATAAAGACATTCAACATGTGATCGCTTGGTTGCCGTAGCTCCTCGTTCCGCCAATCCACGAGGACGTCTGGTGCTATCTTCTTTTCGATTCCAACGATTCGGAATTGACCGAGCGAAACACTTCGCTCTTGTTCCCCGTCCCATCGGCCGAGCGGCAACGTATCGCCTTTTTGGAGACTGTGTTTTTTAGCGAAGGTACGTGAGATGATGATTCCGTCTGTGTCACTCGTCTGTTCTCCTTCTAAGACGTCAAGACGACGATAGTCCGTCACTTCGTACTCGATTGAGACATCTTCCTGAGGCAACTGGTATTCAAAGGAGCTTCGAGACGATAGGAAGGTCGCTTTTGCGCCAGGTAACTCGGTTTCAATCCGTCGAATCAATTGCAGCGGATCCCCTTGCGATCCTTCATCCAAGCGACTCTGTAAGACGACTTCCGTCGGATATTGGCTGATGATGTAGTTCCGCTCGTTTTGTTGTACCGTCTCAAGGAACGTCGATCCAATGACGACGATAATCATCAATACTTGAACGATCAGCATCAACCAGGCGTTTTTCCGAAGTTGCGGCAACACGCCCCGGAAGGCGACGAAACTCGTCGGTCCCGCTAACCGACGAACGATCGGTTCCGCTCGATGGAGCACTCCTTTCAAGAGGAGCGGCGTCGCGAGATACATCGTCAGTAAAAAAGCGACGGTCGCACCGAGCCAGGCGATCGCCCGTGACCCACCCGTACTGGCAATCACTTCAGCGAATAATACTAAGCTGCCGGTCAATCCACTGCTGAACAGGACGAGACGTTTTCGCCGGGTCGGTCGTGACGCCGTTTTCAGATTTTCTCGCAAAACGTGGAGTGGTAACACATCCCGTTTTCGATAAGCCGTACTCGCGAGCAACAGCAGAATTAACAAGGCACTACCGAACGTTACGAGCATCAAGAACGCTCCCTGATCAATCATGAGGGAGACGATCATTTTACCCTCTGTCGGCCATACGAGTTGACCAAGTAACGGTAAGCAAATACTGCCTAGAATCGTAAGCATCATTCCGGCTAAGACAATCAACCCAGATTGAACGAAGAACAGCTGGAACAGTTGTCGTGTTGTCGCTCCAAGCGTCCGCATGATCGCAAATTGGACAGCATGTTTGCGTAAATACAAGTCGAAGTTCGCCATCAAGATGAAGCCGGAGACGACAAGGATCAGTACTGACAAGATTCCGATGTAGCCGTTCAGCGCCGGTGAGAGCGCTTGCCCCTCCGCAAGTTCAACCCGGAGCTTCGGATTCGCTTTGACGAGTGTATCGGCATAGTGGACGAAATCCACCTCTTTTTTTAGATTGAGCAAGACGGCTTTCGTTTCGATTGGATGGTTCTTTTTCAGATCAGCATACGAAAGCAAGACTTGATCGTGCGAAGCTTCAGATGTTTTTGTATTTGGTAAAATCTCACGGATTCGATACGTCGCTTCTCCAACGCGAAGCGTTTGTCCGACACTACGATTAAACGACGTCGCGAGTCGAGCTGACACGATCGCTTCTCCCTGTTTCAAATCGTTCGTGAAATGATACCGACTTTTCGTCAGAGCATCCGAATGAACTCCCATCGTTTCCACGTCGGCCATCGTTTGACCAGCGACGCGCGCTGTCGTCTGTAAGATCGACTCTGCGTCCAAGACATCGTGATCCTTTTTAAGTTGCTCAAACACGGACTGATCCGCCTGCTCATCTTCAGGTGTATATTTGACCGTCAGATCGACTTGACCATATTTTTGTACACGTTCTGTCTCGATCGTAGCTTGATTATGTAGTAAAAAAATGACCATCGTTAAGACGAGACCAATCGAAATCATGACGCTTCCGATTGAGGTCAATAGAATCATCGGACTTTTACGGTACAGTCGGTGAGAAAGACGGAAGAGATGTTGTCGTTTCATACAGCCCCCACGAACTGCTCGTATGTCTCTAAGATCGGTGCCACGTCTCCGGTCGACAGCTGATCGGCAACGATCTGTCCATCATGGAAATACAGTACACGTTTCGCATGAGCAGCTACGGTCGCATCATGGGTCACGAGCAGGATGCTCGTCTGTTGTTCGCGATTGATTTCTTGAAGCAATTGCATGATTTCAGCAGATGTCTTGAAATCGAGGTTACCCGTCGGTTCATCCGCTAAGATGATCGGTGGTCGACTGATCAAGGCACGGGCGATCGCGACGCGCTGTTGTTGTCCACCAGACAGTTCTTGCGGTCGATGTTCTTTCCACTTCGTCAGTCCGACTCGTTTGAGCCAAATTTCTACTGCTTGATTGATCGTTTTGTCATCCATCCCCTTCAACATCAACGGTAAGGCGATATTCTCATGGACCGTCAAATCATCAAGCAGGTGAAACGATTGAAAGATAAAACCGATGTGCTGCTGACGATACAGCGTCGCAACAGGTTCAGTGAAGATATCGCGTTGTCGTTTTCCCTTTAGCGCCAACGTTCCACTAGTTGGTGTGTCAAGTGCCCCTACTATATTCAATAGTGTACTTTTTCCGGAGCCACTTGTTCCCATGATGGCGATGAAACCACCTTCTTCTAACGTGAAGGAGATTTGTTTTAATGCCTCGACCGTTTCTGTTCCCCGCGTATAGGTTTTTGATAATCGTTCTATTTCTAATAAACTGTCCACCAAGATCCCTCCAGCAACATGATATCATTATAATAACCAATATAAGTATTTTTTAGAAGTAAATACATAAAAAGCTGTTATACGCAAATTATCATGGGAATAAAAGGAGTTGTACTCATTTAAACGAACTATTTTTAGTAAGGAAAAGATAAAACATACAAAATAGAAAGTAAGTGAACAGATGATTACTACGTTAGATCACTACATTCAAGAACAGAAGGTTTACTCGAAATAAAAAACACGAACATCGAACACTCTTAGTTGTTCAAGGCAGTTTGGAATTCGATCAACTCGAAATCAAGTCAAAGACAATTTAAGCCGATTGACTATTACTTCGTAAACTCGAAAGGACCTCCTTACCGAATGATAAGGAGGTCCTACGTTTTTTCAATTTCGATAACGATTCACAACACAGTCTCGTTTTCTGAGTTTATTTTATACAATCCCTTCCATCAGATATCCACAATACACTTTCAAACAACATTGTTATTCGGCGCTACACTTCACAATCTTTACTTCATACGGTTGTAGTAATACATTTCCGATGAGTCGTTCTTTCGTCAAGTATTCTTCGACTGGATTTTTCAGTTCAATCGCTTTGACTTCTTCCGAAAAATTCATGATAAATCCGTAGATAGACGACGCATCGATTCTCACCTGCACCGAGACACCTTCTGGATGTTCAATCTGAAGAGGCGACAGCAAATTCAACGAAGAGATGATTTCTGCATAAAAATCGTTTTGGAATCGCTCCTCCAACCTTCCACCAATGTACCAAGCGACGCCCTCTCCGTGATTATTCCGCGTCACTGCCGCTGTGTCAGCATAAAAGTCTTCTGTATAAACTCCAACTGTTTCAGCTGTCACTACTTTCAAGACTGTCGCATAATCCTTTAGTTCATATGTCTTATCGCGGAACTTCACTCCATTTTTATCCATTGGGTATAGCGTATCGTTTTCAACTGGCTCGATTCCGAACATCGTTGTTAACTCACTTGGCCATCCACCAAAATAAGTTAAGTCAGATTCATCAACTAGCCCGGTCAAATACGTCGATATGAGAGTCCCACCTTGCGCGACGAATCGATTTAACCGTTCGATTGTCTCTTGACTGACTAAATAAAGCATCGGAACGATCAACAGTTTGTAACCATCAAAATCTTGTTCTTTTGTAATGACATCTACCGGAATATCACGCTCGTAAAACGCCCGGTAATGTTCTTGGAGTGTTTGGGGATAACGCTTCGTGTCATTCGAAAATCCTTGCGCATCGTCAAATGCCCAGTTGTTCTCCCAGTCGTATAAAATCGCAACTTCGGCTGGACGATGTGTACCAACGACTTCATCTAAATGTTCTAACAAACGACCGACTTCTGCAACTTCTTGAAAGACACGATTATCAGAACTTCCATCATGATCGACGACTGCCCCATGAAATTTTTCAGATGACCCTCGAGATTTACGCCACTGGAAGTAAAGTACGCTATCCGAACCATGGGCAATCATTTGCATCGAAGATAACAAATGCATTCCTGGTCGTTTAGCTTTATTGACAGGATGCCAATTAACGGCACTCGGCGTCGATTCCATTAACAAGAACGGTTGTTGTTTTAGATTACGAAATAGATCGTTAATAAATCCGACCTTCATCGCCAAACGACTCGTTGACTCCCTGTCGTTATGCCAAGCTGGATACGCATCCCAGCTCACGACATCAACATATTTCGCGAACTGACTATAATCAAGCGACTGGAAGGGAATCAAGTCATCCGTATCTGCCATGAAATTGGTAGTCACCGGTATATTCGGAGTCACTTCGCGTAATGGCTGAATTTCATTTTGATAGAAATTAATGGTTTGATCCGTGATAAAACGACGCCAATCTAAATTTAAGCCGTGGACCATGCTTTCGCCGATTGGCGACGGCGATTCAATCTGAGACCACTCATTGAACGTATGGCTCCAAAATGCTCCCCACCAAGCAGCATTCAGCCGATCAAGTGTTTTATATTTTTCTTGTAACCAGACACGAAAAGCGGATTGGCATTGATCACAATGACACTCTCCCCCGTATTCATTCGAGATATGCCACATCAATAATGCCGGATGTTTCCCATAACGATTCGCCAATAGTCGATTGATGTGTTGCGTTTTTTGCCGATAAACACGCGAACTGAAACAATGATTATGACGTCCGCCATGAAGCTGTCGAACCCGTCGTTCATCGACGCGCAATACTTCAGGATATGCTTGCGATAACCATGCGGGTCTCGCTCCACTCGGTGTCGCTAAAATTACATTTCCACCATTTTGATGAATGTCATCTATGATTCGATCCAACCACTCGAACGTATAAACCCCTTCTTCCGGCTCTAATGCACTCCAGGCAAAAATGCCGATGGAGTACGTATTCGTATGAGCGAGACGCATCAATTCGATATCTTGGCGTAAGACATGCGGAACATCCAACCATTGATCTGGATTATAGTCTCCACCATGGAGCATTCGCCTAGCAGACGTTACATAAGATTTACCTGATTTCTCCATAGATATTCCTCTCCTAAAAAAACTGATTTCTATCTATTACCCTTTTGTTCCACCAGCCGTCAAACCGGCTACGAAATGCTTCTGGAGCAGAACGAAGACGACAGCGATCGGAATACTAATCAAAATCGCACCTGCTGCAAATGTCGTATAACTTGCTCCCATCGCTTCATTCACTAAGTTAAATAGACCGATGGGTAATGTATAGGATTCTTGTGTTCGAAGTATCGTCGATGCCAAAACAAAGTCTCCAAGTGGTCCGGTGAACCCATTCATCGCAATGACCGCTAACATTGGTCGACATAATGGCATGATGATTTGAAGGAATATTCTTGTATTACTTGCACCATCCAACTTTGCACTTTCATCTAAGTCTAATGGAATTGAGTCCATATAACCCTTCATCAAGTACGTATTCATCGGAATTTGCCCGCCTATGTACAATAAAATTAACAACCAATGGCTGTTCATCATCCCTAGAATTTGCGCTAGCACGAACAACGCGATTAAAGCCGAAAATTGAGGAATCATTTGAAGTAACAAAAATAAAGTCAATGCTTGATTACGTCCTTTGAAACGAAAACGCGAAAAAGCATATGCAGTGAAAGAGACACTAATGACAGTTCCAATCATCGTAAACAAACTGATTTTCAATGAGTTCATGTACCACTGACTATATTGAAGGCTTTCTTTTCCAGCAAATAATTCGCGGTAGTGATCAAGTGTAGGATTTTTCGGAATGAGCGATGTACTGACCAAACTATTTCCTGGATTAAAACTCGCACCAATCGTCCATAGGAGTGGATAAAAGATGGCGAGCGATACGACTAACAAAATGACATAGGTGATCGTCATACGAATGAAACGTAGTCTTTTTATATTCGACACTAGCGTCACGCTCCTTCCTTAAACGAATTTGTTCGTCTAAACTGCCAAAGCGCAATTGTAATGACAAAAATCGATAGTAAAATCGTTAAAGCCGCGGCTAGTGCATATTGACCTGATTGCATCGTCAATTTGTAAATCCAAGATACGAGAATATCGGTCCCTCCCGCATTCGATCCAGGTACAGACGGACCACCACCATTGAACAGATAAATGATATTGAAGTTGTTGAAATTAAATGTAAACTGCGTAATGATGATTGGCGACATCGCAAGTAATACCATCGGCATCGTGATGAAGCGGAATTTTGCAAAGAATGAAGCGCCATCGATTGTCGCCGCTTCATATAAATCTTCAGGAATCGATTGCAAGACTCCTGTCGTGACAAGAAACACATAGGGAAAGCCTAACCACCCTTGCATGAATACGAGTGCCACCCTTGTCCACTTTTCGTTCGTCAGCCAAGGTATGGCGTCGATGCCAAAAAATGCGAGGACATCGTTGTTAATTGAACCAAAACTATCATTGAATAGTCCCGCAAATACTAGAATCGTCACGAATCCTGGAACTGCCCAAGGAAGGACGAATATTGTTCGAATGACTTTTTTAAAACGAACTTCTTTCTGGTTGACAAGAACCGCTAAAAATATACCGACTGAAATTTGTAAGGTCGATGCGACTAATGTCCAAACAATCGTCCATGACAACACATCAAAAAATGTCGATCGCCATATATCGACTGTGAATATTTGAAGAAATGTAGAAAAACCGACCCAATCAGCTAATTTTGCTGGTGGAGAATGATAAAGATCATAGTTCGTGAAGGCTAAAGCAAAACTAAATAAAATCGGAAAAATAACCGCAAAAATCAAGAGAAACAATGCTGGACTACTTACTAAATAAGGGTATCCTTGTCCAATCAGGTTCAAGTAATCTGATTTGAATGAACTTATATGTAATCCATCGTCTCTTTTTTGTCCTGTTCGATATGCATCTCGAAGATTATAAAAATATAGGGCAAGACCGAACATCAATACAATAATAGCGATGATACCTTGTGCTAGTAAGAATATAGAGTTGTCTCGCGGCACTTCCGTACCAAGCGTCACGATACCCCACAACCCCATATTCAACAAGTCAGCGAACGCAATTAAAAATGCAATACTTACCGTAAATAACAACACGCCTTTAATCCACTGACGATGATACAATTGCCCGAGTCCGGGAATCACTGACAAAAGCATACCTATTCTACGATGTTGCACGCCTTTCACCTCTTCACAAATTATTTAGCAACAGACTGCATCAATGGGCTAACCGACGGATCGGAGTCATCCTTCTCATTTTGAGCTGTGCTTCGCTTTAATTTGTCCTTCAATGGTATCAACGGCTTGAGTCATCGCCTGTTTCGGTTCAGCTTTTCCTGTTGCGATAGTTTGAAGGGCTGCATCGACTGGTTTCCAAACTTCATTCATTTCCGGGATATTTGGTGTCAACTCAGCAAATTTTGATTGTTCTGCCACGGCTTGAGCTGCTGGACTTTTTGTAACAATCGGATCATTCGCTAATGCACTGATTGCAGGTACTTCTTTTGTGATTTCGAAGCGTTTTTTTGAATTTTCTTCGTTCGTTAAATAGAGCGCTAATTTTTCAGTAAGCTCTGCGTGTTTTGAATAGCTACTAACGTTATAACTTTTTACACCTAAAAATGAACTCATATTTTTCCCATTTTCAAGCTCAGGAAGTTTGGCGACCCCAAAATCGATGCCCGCTTTCTCAAATGGTCCAACATTCCATGGACCAGAGATGATAGCTGCTGCCTTTCCTTCAATAAACAGTGATTCCAAAACGTTAATCCCTTGTTCACCAATAATTCCCGACGGAAACAGCTTCTCCTTGTAGAATTTTTGAATGTGGTTTGCTCCTTCGATTGCGCCAGCATTCGCTAAACCGATGTCTTTTGTGTCGTATACTCCACTTTCCGAACGCTTGAATATGTAACTGCCATATCCACTCATGACACTCTGCGCATAATAAACTTGGTCAAACAATGCTAAAAAACCGAACGACTTTTCAGTTTTCATCTTTTTCGACAATGTATACCAGTCTTCTATCGTTTTAGGTAACGCTTTATCTGAGACTAATTTCTTGTTGTAATATAGAATCGTCGTCTCCACAGCTTTAGGCACGCCGTAAATTTTGCCCTTGACGATTTGTGAATCAAGTGCAACATCCGTATATTGAGACTGGACTTCTTTCGAAACCTTTATTTCTTTTATGATTCCTTCCGTTACTGCCGTTCCGATTTGGTCTCCAGGCATCGTCAATAAATCGGGACCTGTTCCGGCAGGTCCGTCCAACCGGAGATCTTCAATTTGTTTTGCGTACGGTTTTTCAACAACTTTGATGTTAACATCATTCTCTTTTTCAAATCGTTTCACAGCAGACTTGATTCCTTCGCTTTTTTCGATATCTTCCCAAACAATCAATTTGATTTTTCCATTTTGAGTCTCTGTATTTTTTGCTTCATCTTGCGGACCACACGCAGCTAACGACATACTCAATACAAAACCACTAAGCACAGCAGAATATTTTAATTGTTTTTTCATAAAAAAACCAAACCTCCTTAGAGAATTGTAAAACACAAATGAAAGCGCTTTAACAAATAAAATATAACACTCTAAAAAGATTTAGTAAATAATTTTAGTAAAAATTTTACTAAAATTAAATGGTGCTCTTTCTCATAATTAACTCAGAACCTATATACAATGTTTTTACTACTTTTCGTTTTTCAATGATTTGTTCAAGTAATAAGTGAATCGCGTTTTTACAAATTTCTTCAATATCAATATTGAAAGTCGTCAAGGGAGGCGAAACATACTTCGCGATACTCGTATTATTCACACTGATCAGGCTGACGCGGTTCGGGACATCAATTTGTTTTTCGTGAAGTGCTTGCAGACAGCCGACGGCGATTGGATCTGCCGCTACAAAAAAAGCGGTTGGCATATTTTCACCAAGGCGTTCAATCGCTTGACTCATTAAAAAATAGCCATTATCAACTGAAAAACCATGATGACAGAAGATAAATGTCTCATTTAGCATTCCTTCTTGCTGCATATACTTACGAAAAGCACGTTCCCGCCCATCCATTTCTTCTACATTTGTATCAGCATTCTGAAAAGTTCCACCGATAAATCCAATTTCTTTATGTCCCTGCTGCTTCAGAACTTCTATTGTCTTTCGTGTGATTTGGTCAAGGTCTGGACGCACCGAATCATAGTGTTCAGCATCTGGTGTCGAATCTATGAAGACTCCATTAGTCGTCAACTCTCTTAAATATTCCAGTTCTCGATCCATAAAAGAACCCACTGCAATAAATCCCTCGATGTTTAGCANNAGGTCGTTAACTCCATGTTATTCTCCCTAGCCAATCTCTCGATCGCAATTCGCATCGTGTGAAAATAAATATCTTCAAGCTCCTCTTTATCTGTCAACCAATACAAAAAAGCAATATTTTTAACGAGTGATTTCATCGTCTTTTTTTTGTAACCAAGCTCTTCAGCCACCTCAAATATCCGCGTTCGCGTCTCATCACCAACCGATAAACTTAAATCATTATTTAATACTCGTGAAACTGTCGAAATGGAACAACCTACTTTTTTAGCAATATCTTTAATCGTCGCCAAATGATAACACTCCTTTTAAATTTAGATTTAAGTAAAATTTTTAAGTAAAATTACAAATTTTATATTTTTAAATTATACCTTTCTTTTTTTATATTACTTCATAATTCATAAAAAGAGGAAGGAAACCATAATGAGAAGAAAAGAATGCATTAACGATGTTGAGCTTTTTTCAATTACAAAACTAAGTGTTCTACAAAAAGAAAAACGAAGAAACTACACATCTCAGACGATGATAGTTCCTTCGTTTCTTTTTTAAATCAACGAATTTTTTTCCATTCTTATAATCACGAACGAACATATTTAAGTGGAATTAAGTCTGCAATCCGCACTTTCGTCAACTGATCGTCGATCTTCAAGAGGACAAACGCGTCCGGTGCATAATCGGAAATCAATTCGCGACACATGCCGCACGGACTGACGACACGAATCGTTCGGTCCGTTTCATCCGAATAGGGATGTCGAACTGCGACGATCGTTTCAAAATCTGTCAATCCATCCGTGATGGCGGAACCGATTGTGATGGCTTCCGCGCACACCGTCACTCGTCCGATATACGCTTCGACGTGAACGCCCACTTTCGTCGCGCCATCTTTCGTCCGTAGAGCAGCTGCGACGTGATGTTTATCGTCAGCATAGCGGCTTTGAATCGTTTCGGTTGCTAGTTCGACCAGTTGCAGGTCGGCTTCAGTAATCGGATAAGTCTGCATAACGTGCTCCTTACGTGTCTTTTTTCTTATAGGTCAAACCGATGAATTGTGCTTTTTCATTGAATAGTCGACGGTAGGATAGAAAACCAACGAGGACCGATGCCATCGCCGCCGTCGTCAAGATCAGGAATAGAATCAATAGTTGATAAAGGACCGCTTCCATCGGATCCGCGCCACCGATGATCAACCCACTCATCATCCCAGGCAATTGGACGAGCCCCATCGTTTTTTGCGCTTCAATCGTTGGAATCATGCTTGTCCGGATCGCGCCTTTTAAGCTCGTATCAATCGCTGTCTTCGCGTCTCCACCAAGTGAAAGAATTAGTTCGATGACCTCGTCACTCCGTTCGACCTCGTCCTTGAACTTATTAAGGAACAACAAGGACAAGATCATACAGTTCCCAATGACCATCCCGCTGATCGGAATGACTTGCTGGGCTTCAAACGGAATGATTCGTAACCCGAGCAAAATGCCCATCGTCAAAGCTTCGACCGCAATCAGTGTGAACAAGATGATCCACTGGATCCCGGGAATCCCGTCTCCTTTACGGATGACGTTCAGTGTCGCTGCACCGATCATCAACAAAATCATCAGTAACATGAAGATTGGACTACCGCTTTCAAAGACGAACGTCAGGATATACCCGATGATCAAGAGTTGGACGATTGATCGAACGGTTGCGATGAGGATGTCCTTCTCTAGACCAAGCCGTAACGTCCGCGCTAAGACGAGGGGGATCAAAATGAAGATCAGCGAAGTCGCCAGTTGGAGGTAACTCATACCGATACCCCCTTCAAGAACGCTTGTGTCTCTGCTTGACCACTTGAAACGAGTTCTTTAAAAGCACCAGACTCGATCAATCGACCGTCTTTTAAAAACCAGACGTCGTCGCTGACCCGCTTGGCTTGCTCTAAGTCATGCGTAATCCAAATGATCGTCGTCTGCAACTCCTGCTGTAAATCAAGAATCAGCTTCTCAATTTCTTGTACCATCCGGTAATCGAGACTTGCCGTGATTTCGTCAAGCAACAGGACGTCCGGTCGATTAACGAGTGTTCGTGCGATTCCGAGTCGGCTCCGTTCGCCACCGGACAAATCTTTGACCGGTCGTTCAAGTTCGACGGATAGTTCGACTTGTTGTAGCAAGCGTTCCGCCTCTTCGCGTGGTAACGATTCCCCGAAGATCGATTTCGGTAAATTAATATTATCGTAGACGGTACCTGGAATCATCGGCGCGCTTTGGAACGCCATTCCGATCCGTTTGCGGACGTCGAGCAGATTCATCTGCTCGAGTGGTTCGCCTCGAAAACAAATTTCGCCGCGATCGGGAGAAATAAGTCCGTTGATGTGTTTCAATGTCGTGGATTTTCCGGCACCACTCGGTCCGACGAGCGTCGTAATGACACCTTCGCGGAACTCACCCGTTATTTCGTGTAAGATGTGTTGATAGCTGACTTCGTGAAACGTAAGAATCGACATACTGTGTGTTCACCTGACTTTCTGCAAATTTCGGGTAAGGCTCCTGTAGTGTTGTACCCGAAAATCCGTCACCTTAGTACGTCAAGTAACACTTCCTTACGTATGAACGATTTCTCCGGCAAAATCATATGGTACCGTTCGACCAGCAAAAAGCGACTCTTTTGACGCTTCCGGTAAATTAAGATGTTTGAACGCTTCTTCACGGTCCATCCAGACGAGTCCGGAAATTTCTTCTGGAACATTCGTCTTCAATTGACCGGAAGTGATTTCTCCCGCGAAGAAGAAAAACAGACAATGTTCCCCCGCTTGCGGGAAGAATGCTTCCGCCACATGGACGATGTCACCTGGAATGATGGTAAAGCCCGTCTCCTCCAGTACTTCACGCGTGATTGCAGTATGTAGCGTTTCGTCATGTTCGACGGTTCCTCCCGGCAGTGTATAGTAGTCACCGTGTTCGCCACGGTTCTCGACCATCAATATCTGACTGCCTGTAGTATTGAATAACGTCGCATAGACAATGTTTTTACGTATATTCATGTTCGTCCTCCTATCGTTTTGTACATCTGTCGCTCCGGATTAAGACTTTCTCTTTTTAACATCTTCATCGTCTAATTGATCTAACTCATTTATCCAAGCTATGATTTGACCTTCTAGAAATGTCAGCAACTCTCTCATTTTCGCATCACTCGGTAAGAATGACACACCCGCTCTCGCATAAACCTCTTGAACCGAATGGGTTTGACTGAGCGTTAAAGCTGCAAGGAAGTCCTTCATCGTTTGGTCAGGATCTTTCGTATAACGGTGATACAACTGAAGAGCGGCAAGCTGCGCTATAGCATACTCAATGTAATAGAAAGGCGTCTCAAAGAGATGAATGACACTCATCCATTCGAGTCCTTTCCAATCAGGCGTTTCCGACCAATCGAGGATGTCCGTATCATAGGTCTCCCGGAGACGTGCAAAAGAAGCTTGTCGTTCTTCCGGCAGATGGTCAGGGTGAGCATAGAGCCATGATTGAAAACGATCGACGATGATCGTTTGCGGCAAGAACTCCACTATCGAACGGATCTGTTCGAGTTTCGCTCGGGCAACGTCTCTTCGATCTGGAATCACTTGGTGCCACTCGTTCATCGTCAACAGCTCAAGTGACATGGCGGCGAATTCCCCTACTTCGAGCGGAATCGGTTGAAGTCCATCATACGTCTCTTTCATTGCATCGTGATGGACGGCATGCCCCATCTCGTGCATGAAGATGACGAGATCATCGAATGTTTGCATACGATTCATGAACAAGAATGATTGACGTTCGACGGGTAAATACTCACAAAATCCTCCTCCAGCTTTGTTTGAACGGGCATCGATATCGAGATGAACCGCTTGGCGCATTTCTTGTAATATGTCAGCAAAAGACGGATGAACGCTCTCAAGAATCGCTTGTGCCTTATCTAAAAATGAAGCGTCAGAACCGGTTATGCGATGATCAATCTGCGTATAGGCCGATTGCCGGACGTCCCACGGATGGAGCGCCTGTTTGCCAAGAAACGTTTGTTGCTCGAGCTGAAATTGCTGTTTAATCGGTCGGAAATAAGTTTGAACGATGCTGGCGTAATGATTGACATCCTTGCTTGAATAATCGATACGACCAAGCTCCGAAAAAGCCAATTCTTCGTAACCCGCCTGATGGCTTGCAGAAGCACGCACTTGTCGCAAGTCGACAAGTTGCGAAAATAATCGTTGAATGACGGATTCATTCGTCCGGAACGCTTCTTCAATCGATAAGAATGCTTGTTTCCGTGTCGGCTCATCTGCATCAAATAAGGCGGCATAGAGCTCAGAAACCGCTTCTCCTGATTGTGTCAGCATCGTTGCCTCAATCCGAAGATACTCTTGGATGAGACGCGCTTCCTCTTCCGTTACACGCGTCGCTCTGAGTGACTGTTTCCAGAGTGCTCGCGTTCGGAGCGGGACATCGTCGCGAGAGATAAGATTCATTTTTACCGAACGTCTTAACGTATCGAGTTTGTCTGATAGCTGCTGACGTCCTTGTTCGTATGTATTACTTGCGTCCGAGTCTGTCACGTCTTGGAGATAGGTGATTTTTTGTTTGAGTAGTGTCTCTTCGATTTGTAGAACCGAAGCGATTTGGCACGTACCATCCTCATCATGATAAAAAACATCGTTTACAGATGACTGAGATTTCATCGATGTGTTTCACATCTCCTTTCGACTTATTCTAGTATACAATTTATCCCATCGATATGATTGATTTACATATTAATGACCATCATATTATCTTTTTTGACTATTATAGTTGTCAAAAAGACTATGATAAGTTACATTATATAGGAGGTGAATCCCTATATGAAATCCCGCTTAAAAGAATTACGTGCTCGTCACGGATGGAATCAGTCTGAACTGGCGCGGCGTGCAAACATTTCACGCCAGACAATCAGCTTAATCGAGCGTGAAGAATTCATGCCTTCGCTATTGATTGCTGTCAAAATTTCTCGTGTGTTTGATACGCCGTTAGAAGAAATTTTTTATTTCGATGAGGAGGAATTAATATGAAAAAAGAAGCAATCAAAGTCATCATCGCAGCACTGCTCGGTTTCATTAGTAGCTATATCGTCATGTCTGTCTTCAAACATACCAGTTTGTCAAAGTTCGAACTATCTCTCTATCTTAATTACATATTCACTGGTCTTTTCGTTATCTTGACGGTTCTTACCCTCAGTTATATCGTGCGCTATTTGCAAATTCGTCAATTGACTCGACGCTCTGTTTCTTCAGACGACGAGGATGCGATTGACGGTCAAGTGAATCGATACTATGCGGATGGCATGATGATGGTTCAGGTTTCTACTCTTCTCAGCATCGGTCTCGCATCTTTTAGCATCATCGAAAATCATTTCGGACTTCATTTATTACTAAGTGGTCTCTTTTTCATCATCAGTAGTTTTGCATCCTATTATTATCTTAATCTTATGCGTCACATCTACCCAAATCGTGATTTCCCAAAGTACTCGGAAACAAACTATGTCAAAAAGCTATTTGCCGCCTCAGATGACGGAGAACGACACGTCATGTTAGAAGGTCTCATTCGTTCACAATCTTCGTTGCAACTCCTATTGATAGGTGTCATCGTCGTATTAGTCGTGTATTCGTATGAAACCGGACAGTCTCAGATCTTCGCAATCAGTTTATTGATTATCGCCTTGATTTGGAGCAACGCGAAATATTTCCTTTATGTACGCAATCGCTAAAAAGGAGCATCCAGTCGATTGACTGGATGCTCCTTGACATGCCTTCAAAAATCACGATGATTTTGCTGCTGATGGACGTCGTGCTGGTTCAGCGTATATTCCTGATCATCGAGCGACTGATGTTTCGACTGACTGCGCGCTGAAATGAACCAGACGACTCCACCAACGGCGAGAAAAATAGCAATGAAGATCATAGACACCTTCCTTTAGATGCCTTTTTTACTTTATTCTTCCAACACCCTTAATTTTCCTTTACGATAAGGTAGAAGATAAAAATATATAGGGGGCGATAGGATGTTTGGTAAAGAACCGACATGCATTCATTGTGGCAAAACGATCGAAGGAAACGAAAAGGTTTATATCCAGATGCGTTATCCAAAACATCGCGGGATGACGGAAGTCAAAGCATACCTAAAAAGCGAAGGTCGTTTCATTTGTGAGAAATGTTTCGCTGAAAAGACGGAGTCAAAGGAGTAAGCATCATGAACTTAAACGAGAGTACGATTTTGATTACAGGGATGACCGGGACGCTTGGCTCACGTGTCGCGCGACGTTTTCTTAAAGAAGCGTGTGAAGTTCGAGGACTCCATCGTTCTCAGGAACAGGCGGATCACTATTCAACAAATGACGTTATTCCGATCATCGGTGAGCTCGGTAATCCGGCTTCGCTTCTTGCAGCACTTCAAGGCGTCGATCTCTTGATCCACTGTGCTGCCTACCTTGGGGATGACCCCGACTTAGCGGAAGAAGCAAACGTCACAGGTGTGAAACATCTCGCCGATGCTGCAACAAATGCTTGTGTCAAGCGCATCATACATATCTCGACGACTTCCGTTTACGGAGAAGTCGTGAGTGGACATTTTTCGGAAACGTCACCGCTCCTACCGTCAGAGCACGTCTACATTCATACAAAGCAGTTATCGGAACGCCTGTTACAGGAATATACACCCGATTCCGATTTAATCATCCTCCGACCTGGTTCTATTTGTGCCGAGGAACAATCCTACTGGGGGGATCGACAAGTCGAGCGGATGAAAGTGGCAGATCTCATTACTTGGGTACACCCGGAAGACGTCGTTCCGTGGATCCATGCGGATAACCTAGTCGAGATGATTGTTCTTGCTGCAACAAATGCGCAAGATGGGGACATCTTTAATGCGATTGATGTCAATCTGCCAGAAACAGATTTCCGCATGAAATTGATTGAAGCAAGTGGTAAACCATTTCAAGCACCAGATCGTCCAGCGGAACAAGCGACATTTTCGAATGATTGCATCAAGCAACTCGGGTATGTTCCGTTTCGTACTCCTGAATCAACCGTTGAACTTCTAGTCAAGTCGTTTTAATAACGAAAGAGGCATCGAATCGAATGATTCAGTGCCTCTTTCTTATGATCATCTTGCTATTATCCACTTAATCCAGAGATTCCGATCGTGAACCTGTAGTTCTTTTATCGTCAAAAGAACCTGTTCTGTCCCGAGCATCCGTTCCACTTCAGGTATACCATGTTTCCCGAGTGAACGATCCAGATTAAACTTCAGCCAATCCAACTTTCCTTGGACACTGATATCGATGACATGAAGCCAGTCGACATCAGGCAAACGTTGATTTATCGTATAACCAGCAAGAACTGCGTTAAATCGATCACGATCAAACGTATCGTCTTTACGTTTTGACCAATAACAGGCGGTTTCAAATACGTCGACGGCACGATGAATCAACCCTGCAGACTCCCAGTCGATCAAGACCGGATCATTTGTTGTCCAGAGAACATTTTTCGGATCAAGATCACGATGGCTGACGATCCAATCCGCAGGTAGTTGCAGTTTTGCTTCTTGTGCTAATCGCTCCAGTCGTTGTAGCTGTTCCTGCTCTTCGACTAGCAACTGTAGCCAGTCTGATTGCTGTCGCTTTCCTTCTTCTATATATCCGTTCCAATCGATTGGCATACTGGAGGTATCCGGCTGTGAAAAACCAGTCGTCGCCACGCAAAGACCGTGTAACCTTCCTAGTTGAACTCCGATTTGTCGTGCATGTGTCGGTCGAATTTGATCGGCTGATAACGTCTCGCCGTCGACCCAATCAAACAAAAGGTAATCAGAACCATTAATCGTCTGTACCACTTGATCGTTGACGCGACGTGCTGGTAATGCTGCTAAGTAAAGAGATGCTTGCATCGCAACGTTTTCTGACATCTTAAAGTTGTTTCGTGCTTCAAGACGTCTCATGATTTCCGGATTCAATCGTTTTAAGACATAGAATCCTGTCGTTGTCTGTAGTCGCCACGACTCATGCAGAAGACCATCCGTCAATCGGACAGGTTCGCTGATCGTTTGCCCTAACGAAAAACGTTCACACATCAAATTTATGGNNGCATAGTATTCTCCATTTCTATCACTCCAACTGATCCGCGAAATGCTACACTAGTTCTGCATGATTTCATTGAACACGAAGGAAGGTTTTAGTATGAAACAAATTCATCACATCTGTATTCAGACGACGGATTACGTCGCGTCTAAACAATTTTATGAACAGCTCGGCTTTTCGCTCGTTCAAGAAACACCCGATTTTCATGATCGCGACTTTAACAGCTGGTTACGTCTCGGTGATTTCTACATCGAGTTACAGACATCCAAATCCGGTCAACCGTTCACCGATTACACGAAACAAGCAGCGGGTCCTGTTCATTTCGCCCTTTATGTTGACGACTTACAAGAGGAAGTAACACGACTGGAACAACTCGGGATGCCTTTTTTACCAAAACACGGTGGCAACATCTATTTCGTCGTCAATGGACATCTGAGTAAATTAAAAGCACCGGAAGGAACGATCATTGAATTGCGTGATACGTTTGCGATCGAGGGTTGAATCGTGATCATGTCGGCTTTCATTTTCTTTATTGCTGGTTTAAGTGAGATTGGTGGCGGATATCTGATTTGGCTATGGCTAAGAGAGGGACGACCTTCGTACTTCGGTCTGATTGGTGGATTGATCCTGATTTTATATGGCATCATTGCTACGTTTCAGCAATTTCCAACATTCAGTCGCGTCTATGCAGCTTATGGTGGTGTATTCATCGTCATGTCCGTATTTTGGGGCTGGATCGTAGATCGTAAATCACCAGATACCTATGACATAATTGGTACCTTAATCTGTTTAATCGGTGTCAGCATCATGCTGTTTGCTCCACGCCACGGTTAAAGTAACATAACTTCTTACTACATATCATTAATAATAGCTAAATAGCTAACGACGCGTATCTTAGAAGTACTCAGGTACGCATCGTTAGCTATACTTTTATTTAATTTTAATATGTTTTTGATCTTCTATACAGGCACCATTAGATGCAATTACTTTTTTATACCAATCAAAGGACGCCTTCTTCCGTCTACTATTCGTTCCGCTACCATCATCATGACGATCTACATAAATATAGCCATACCGTTTTGCATATTCTCCGGAAGACGCACTGACGAGATCGATACATCCCCAACTCGTATAACCGATGAGTTCTACTCCGTCTTGTATCGATTCGTACATTGCTCGAATATGATCTGTTAAATAAGAAATCCGATAGTCATCTTGAATGTTTCCTTCTCCATCCAATTCATCAAATGCACCTAAGCCATTTTCGACGATGAATAAGGGAAGTTGATAACGGTCGTATAGCTGATTTGCCGTTAGACGGAGTCCTCTCGGATCAATCGTCCATCCCCATTCTGATTGATTCAAATATGGATTTTTGACAGTCGGGAACACATTCCCCGCCGTCATTTTATCCAGTATTTCTGGATCAGTACTGATACAGCGACTCGAATAATAGCTAAAACCAATAAAGTCCACTGTGTGGTTGCGTAATAGTTCAATATCACCTGGTTCCATCTGAATTTCAATACCAGCCTCTTTCAATTGTCTTAATGCATAACCCGGATAGGCACCGCGAGCTTGTACATCAATGAAGAAGAAATTCTCACGATCACGTTCCATTGCTTTTTCGACGTCATCTGGATTACAGGTATAAGGATACGTCATGGCTGCTGCCAACATACACCCTACTTGAAGATTCGGATTGATCGTATGAGCAATTTCCACGGCACGCGCACTCGCTACCAATTGATGATGTGCCGCTTGATACTGAATCTGTTGTCGATTCTCTCCTTCTGCGAATACTAATCCAGCTCCCATGTAAGGAAGATGGAACATCATATTTATTTCATTGAAAGTCATCCAATAACGTACTTTCGAATGATAACGAGATACGATCGCCTCAACATATCGTTCGAAGAATGTGACCATTTTTCGATTACGCCAACTTCCATAATGCTCTACTAAATGAACGGGTACATCAAAGTGTGCCATTGTAACGACTGGCTCAATTCCATATTTTAATAATTCATCGAACACCTCATCGTAAAACTTCAATCCTTGTTCATTTGGTTGTTCTTCATCACCCTTTGGGAAGATACGTGCCCATGAAATCGATAAACGAAGCGCTTTAAACCCCATTTCAGCGAATAGAGCGATATCCTCCTTATAACGATGATAAAAATCAATCGCCTCATGGGATGGATAAATTAATTCTGGAAGGGGCTCATAATGCGATAATTCTCCCTTCATAACGGCTCTTCGAGTTGAACCACTAGGAATTAAATCAACGGAAGATAATCCTTTCCCATCGGATAAATAGGCACCTTCTGCTTGATTGGCCGCAATAGCGCCACCCCATAAAAAGTTTTTTGGAAATTGCATCGTCTCATCCTTTCTTATGCAAAAGCAGGTTTATTGTATTCACTTACTGAAATTTGATCTTGATCAATCGTAATTTGTCGTTCTTCTGATAAATTCGTGAAAATCACAGGTGTGATGATGTCATATCCTTCCGCTTGAATCGATTCAATATCAAAAGTGATTAATACATCTCCTGGTTCGATTTTCTGGTCTTGTGCGACGTGTAATTCAAAGTGAGTTCCATCTAAGCGTACCGTATCAATCCCAACATGAATGAGGATTTCCATCCCATTCTCTGATCGAATACCAATCGCATGCTTGCTTGCAAATATAGCAGTTACTTGACCTGATACTGGGGCGATTACTTTTCCTTCAGTTGGAACGACTGCGAAACCTTGTCCCATCGCTCCACTCGCAAATACACTATCAGAAACTTTTTCGAGAGAAACGATTTGACCTGAAACTGGGCTTGGAATCGTCATATCTGTTGATGCACGAACATTTTTTTCTGCTTCTTTTTCAATCGGATCATCTTCAAATCCAAGGATGTATGTTAAGACCATCGATAAAAAGAATGAGACACCGACACCAATTAACAACCCGTAAAATGCTGTCATACTATCGCCAATGAAGACGGGTAACGTCAATAATCCCGGAGGACCAGAAGCTACTGCTACACTTCCAAAATGCCCTACGATCCCTCCACCCACTGCTGCACTAATGACAGCCGCAATGAAAGGACGCTTTAAGCGTAAAGTGACTCCATATACGGCAGGTTCTGTAATACCGAATAACGCGGTAATTCCCGTAGAACCTGCTAATGTTTTTAACTTTTTATTTTTTGAACGAAGCATGACACCGAACGATGCTCCTGCCTGTGCAAAAATTGCTGGAGCAGTTGCCGGTTTGATATAGTCATATCCTTTAGTGGCAATGTTATTGATGAAAATCGGAACGACTCCCCAGTGAATACCGAAAATGACGAGGACTTGCCATACACCAGCAATGAACGCCCCTGCTAAAATTGGGTTAAATGCTAATACCTTTAGAATGAAGGCAGCAATCAAGTCGCCTGACGTGACACCGATTGGTCCAAACACGATTAACGTTAATGGAACGATTGTAATGAGAGCAATCAAAGGTGTAACAAAATTTTTAACACTCTCATGGACATGTCGATTGAAGAATTTTTCAACATAACTCATGACCCAAACGGCAAGAATGATTGGAATGACCGTAGATGTATATGACATCATCGTCACGGGTATACCGAAGAATGTCGTCGCGACTGCATCCGTCTTCAGTTGAATGATTGTTGGATAGATCAAAGCACCCGCTACAGTCATGGCAACAAATTGATTGGCACCAAACTTTCGCGCTGATGTAACCGCTAACAAAATAGGTAAAAAGTAAAAGAGACTATCCGCTGTAGCATTTAAGATGATATACGTTGTTTCAGTAGGAATTAACCAACCTGCATTCGTCGCAATCGCAAGTAAACCCTTTAAGATACCAGCTCCCGCCATGACACCAAGCAATGGCGTAAAGATACTTGAAATAATATCGATTGCTCGACCAAAAATGTTTCCTTTTTCATTTGTCTTACTAGTT
This sequence comes from Exiguobacterium sp. UBA6282, assembly GCF_002440475.1. Lineage (NCBI taxonomy): Bacteria > Bacillati > Bacillota > Bacilli > Caryophanales > Exiguobacterium > Exiguobacterium sp. UBA6282. Next base: position 29,812 of record NZ_DJUM01000023.1, read on the forward strand.
TCTGTCGACTCCTCCATCAGCTTTGTTTGTTTTCCAATTGCTTGATATACCTCAGGTACTGTATTTCCGACAACGACCTGAAACTGCCCTCCGCTCTCTTTTACAGCAATGACACCTTCTAGTTTTTCAAGTTTTAATTTATCAGCCTTTGCTTTGTCTTTAAGTACGAAACGTAGTCGAGTCGCGCAATGAACAAGTGAACTAACGTTTTGTTCGCCTCCGACAGATTCAATGATTTTTTTTGCTAATTGATCGTATTTCATAAGACACCTCCATAGTTGATAGACACAAAAAGAAACCTAGATGAGAACAAGTAACGTATTTCATGAAAATACGTCTTGTTTCACCTAGGTTTCGCCTGCTTGACCAGTAACAATCCCAATAAATATATATTTAATAAACAAATAATAACATTTTTACTTTTATATGTCAACTACTCTTTTTTTCTTTAATTAATCTTGTGATATGAACCGTTAGGTATAATTTTTCTTCATCCGTCAACCGATAATCATATTTTGTCTGAATAAAGGAAGAAATTTTTTCAGTACAAATATAGGACTTGGGATATTGCATTTTCACTAGATCAAAAAGCGCACTCTCATCTCCTTCATATTCGGTTCGCGTCACGAGTCGTTGTGCAAAAAATTTGAGATGAGTAACAAAACGATGATAGGCGAGAGTATTCTCATCCCACTCCAGTGCAAAGTGGTATTTTACGAGATTCAATACTTCTTGAATGACTTTTGTCATTGAAACGATATTCGGCATCTCTTCGTTTAATTCAGCATTCACTATATGAAGTGCAATATAGGCTGCTTCGTCTTCAGGTAATTTAATATTGAATTTTTCTTCAACCAATTTAAGCGCTTGCAAACCTACATTAAACTCATCTTGGTATAAACGCTTAATCTCCCAAAGCAATACATTTTTGATCTCTAAACCTTTTTCATGACGTTCTAATGCAAAATGCAAATGGTCGGCAAGAGCGATGTAGACAAGTTCATTGAGTTTTTTTCCAAGCGTCAATTTAGCAATCGTTACGATATCATCAGTCAAGACGATGATTTCTTCAGGAATTTCTTGAAGTAATAATTTAAATCGTTCATGATTACCTGCATCATCGAGATAAAAGACTTTTTCTACATCTGAGGCTAATATCGTCTGTCCTGAATTCCGCTTAAATCCGATTCCCTTCCCCATGACGACTCGCTCACGCCCTACTTCGTCAAATACACTAATAACATTGTTGTTAAAAATTTGGTGAATGATCATCGGTGACCTCCTTTCAAATCAGGAAAAATAGAAAAACCCAAATCAAACGTCACTCACGGTTTCAGTGACGCTGATTTGGGTTTCGCCTGCTTGACCAGTAACAATCCCTATTCCATTACATTCTATACCATTGTTGATAACGGTTACAAGTATCATTTTATAAACATTCAGTTCTTCATATCTTTCGATTCACGTACAACAATGTAATTGGGAAGAGTAAGATATGTCCTCCTAATGCCAATAACACCGCAAATTGAATGTCTTGAATAATCGACAGATTGACGAGTACTAAAATCAAGTAAAGATAACCAATACTAATTATATAGGCGATGTGTCCACTACGCGTCTTCACCTCTCTTTGTCGCTCGTCGTATGGTTCGTTTGCTGAGAAACTCATGCTTGTGATAAATGATGTGATACCTGCTAAAATCAGTACGATGCCAATCGTTTTTATTTCTGGAATTTCCTTCGTCATGTATATACCTATTACGATTAGAGCAATTTCAAACAATGTATTTAATCGTTTCATTTTACTCCCCCTTCGCTCGTTCGTCTCGGTGTAAAGATGTCTTCGATTCGTTGCTCAAACAAATCAGCCAGTGCAAAAGCGAGGTCAAGTGACGGATTATACCGCTCTTTTTCGATGGAAATGACCGTCTGACGCGATACGTTCAATCGTTTTGCCAGTTCGCCTTGCGACCAACCTCGTCCCTCGCGCATCTTCTTGACCTGATTTTTCATAGTTCCACCTCACTTATTCCACTATATGTAAATAACGCACCACCTGTCAAGTTTCCTTTACACCTACTTCAAACGCTCCCACATGATATACCGATCGTCGCTCCCAATCTGAATCAATTCCGCTTTTTCAAGCACCCTGATCGATGCTTGATTCGTCAAATCCGTCTTTGCGAGTACAGCCTTCACTTCGGTTTGGTCGAACACCCAATCAATCAAGGCTCGGACGGCTTCCGTCGCAAAACCTCGATTGAGAAACGCTGGTAACAAACCATAACCGATTTCGACTGCTTGTCGCGAGTCTGGTTTCCCTTTGAATCCAATATCTCCGACTACCTGCCCGTCTTTTGTCATGACGAGCCAACTTCCCCAGTACAGCATCAATGGATCTGACGCGAGTAACGTCAAGTGATGCTGTACTTCAGGTCCGTTCTCGTATTGCTATTGTTGTAAACGCGTTACGTCTGTCGCTGTGCATGGATAAATCGTCAATCGTTCTGTTTGAAGGGTTACCATCGCTTTCTCTCCTTTTCCGTTACGTCTGCCACCACTGTTGTAGATAACGTTGAACATACCAACAGACGATAAAAAAACTCGTTGCACCAACTATACTGAAAAACACAGGAATCCCTAAGCGAATGAGCCAATACAAGACAGCTAGCAATAAAAAATGTCGCCGGTAACCCGAGTAACACACTCTTTAAAAATGTACTAAGCTCGGTCCGTTCACTTCCTTGTTTGACGAGCCAGGCGAAACTGATCAGACTAACGACCGGCAACGCGGACAATACGCCACCTAGTGACGGTGAACGACGGGCAACTTCGGTAACGAGACCGATGACCACTGCGCTTGACAATACCTTAACGAGAAAAGCAATCATCTGCAGCCTCCCGCAATAATCGAAACGCCTGTTCACTCGTCTGTTGGTCTGTTTTTGACATCTTAGCAAGCACTCGATTCAACCGTTCAGGATCATGTTCTGTGTGACGCCGAACGATGGTATCTCCATCGTTTGTTAAATCGATCGTTACTTGACGTTGATCTTCCGGATTCCGTTTTTTTCGATATAACCTAATTTCTCCAACTTTTTGACGTGCTCGGACGTCGTATTATGTGAGAGGCGAAATGCCTCGGCAATCTCCTTGATCGTCGGATTCGTCGCAAATTGAATTTGTTGGAGAATACGTACACTCTGGTGAGATAGGTTTTCTTTGAACCGTGACTGTAGTCGGTTGTAAATTTTTTTCAAAATCAGATGAAATCATGATGCTCCCCCTTATATCGCATAACCCGAATATATCGAAATTACGATATATAACTAGAAAAAGAGGTGTGTTTCATGAAAAAAGTTTTAGCTACTACAATGTTAATTGTTCTTTGTCTCAGTGGATGCCAGGAAGAGACGACGATTACAACGACAGACCTCATCGCGGCTGAAGCCATCGAACAAAATCAAGATGTGATCCGCTTAAATGACCGTGTTTATCGACTCGATCAATTAGTAACTGTCTCGGATCTCTCCTTAACACCTGGTCCACGTATCAAAAAAATGCGATCCGAAACGACACTCAAGGACGGCATGGCGAATCGACTTAAGAGCGGTACGGTCATCTATCAAGAAAAAGATGATACGATGTTTTTATATGTGCAGCGAAACAAGACCTGGTATCGCTATCAATCAATTCCTGAAGGATGAGGAGGAAGACAGATACAGTATCCAACGACATTTGGCACGAAAAATGGCTACATCCACAATCCAACTTCCGCTGAAGCAATTCCTGTCCGTTATCGTACCGTGATTCGCGACGTCGTCGCCTATGTACAAACCTTATCCGCGTTTCATGGCGTGTACTTGTATGGCAGCGTTGCAAAAGGAACGGCTCGTCCCTTTGAATCCGATCTCGATTTTACACTGATTTTGACAGAACCGTTGACGGAAGAAGAACACATGCAGTTAGATGAACGGACAGAACATTGGCTGACGAACTATCCATTTGTCACCAAAATCGATTATGACATCGGTCTGCTTGGCGACGTCATACGGGATGACGAAGCACTTCGCTGGGGCGTCTGGTTGAAGTCCGTCAACTTATTTTTGGCAGGCGAAAATCTCCAAAGTCGATTTCCGTCCCTTCGTCCGACACGCGCTCTTGGTTTCGCGTTAAACGGTGGATTATGCGAACAGTTGAAAACTGATTTATTTCTCCTAGAAACAGGTCAGGTCGCTCTGCTTGATTCGGATTCAATCGTGAAACGGATTGTTCGGAGCGCCTATCACCTCATCTTAGAGAAAGATCAAAGCTTCGTGCATGACCTAGAGACACTCCGACCGATCCTGTTTCATTATTTTCCTGACGAACCGCGCTTTTTGTCACTGTTCGCCGCTTACGATACGCAACAAATCGTCTCGCTGGAAGATGTCCGTTATTTTATTGATTGGTTCTCAACTCGGATGTCGGACGAGTCAATTCTTTAATCGAAACAAACCGGTCCACAGTCCAGCATGATCAAATAATGCCTCTGGATTGTCGACGGGTTTCATTTCCGTTAGTTCGATGATGTCGAATGCATCGAATATGGAGAGTAATCGCTCTTTCGTATAGCCAAGTCCACCTTGGAGACTATTTTCCTGATAGACTCCCCAGTCCGTCAACGTCGATCCGCCAAGCGGTCCGCCCGCAATAAAACAGGTCAGCCCAAAATATCCTCCTGGTCGTAGCATCTCTTTCAGTCGCGTCACGTAGATCAAACGGCGATGTGGCGCCATATGGTGAAAACAGCCTGAATCGTAAATGAAATCATATGTATTCTGTTCTGTCATCTCTAGAAAATCTTGCTTTCGAAACGCAACATGCGCTCTAGTCTGTTGTGCTTGTTCCGTTGCCCATTCTAACGCGGTTGCTGAAAGATCCAGTCCTGTCACCGAGAAATCGTGTGTTGCGAGATAGATCGCATTTCGCCCCGGTCCTGTTCCGAGATCTAGAACGTCATCTGGCGAGATCCAACCCTGTTCGACGTAGCGAACTAAGTTCTCATCAGGAATATTCTTAAAAAAACGGGACCGGTTTCTTCCGATCTTCATAAAACTTGTCCCAAAACGGGCTATTTTTCTTACCTTACGATATTGTTAGTATGTTCTCGAAATCGCTCATGCTACACTAGCCTTTAATTGAAACAACCATTCAAAAGGGAGATATCTTGCATGCGTCAACATCCGACTTCCACTTCTACCTTAGCAACGGATGAGAAGATCATCCGCTTGATTCAAGGTCTTCATCAAATGCACCATTCACCTATGAAAGCTACCCATTATCAAAAGTTAGCGGCTCAACTTCCTTACCCATCACTTGAAGAAATCAATGCACGATTCGGCTCGTGGGCACACCTTTTAGAGAAAGCTGGCATCGTCAAGGCTTCTCACTTATCGACCAAAGACCGGATGACGTTGAATCGCCCGGCTGCGGTCAAACGAACGAAACGGTGGTCAATCGAAGAAAGCGTCGCCTTTTATGTCACACAAAAAGGAACGAACATGACGATTCGCTCCTACACGGAATTACGGGATTTACATCCAGAGATGTTAAGTGCGAATACGATCATTCGTCGGTTCGGTACGTGGAAAAAAGCCTTAGCACACTTCGACCTCACCTCGAACGGTTTCTTCACTGACCAAGACTGCCTAGAAGCACTTAAACAAGCTGCAGAAACTCATGGACCGCTATTGACGAGTCAGCAGTATGCTAAGTGGGCACGTGTACACCAAGCACCTTCACTGACTTTATTGATTGAACGTTTTTCAAGTTGGCGTGAAGCTTTGCGTCGTCTTGATAGCGAATGAAAAGGATCGTGCCCGCTGATCATTTCGACGGGACACGATCCTTTTTGATTATTGTTTTGGTAATCGTAGCAATTCATGATCCGTTCCTTCAGCGCATTTACTTAACGCATAGATTGCCTCTTGCTTCACGATCGTTTTATCGAGTTGCTGACAGACTTCATTCTTTCGATCGTCGTCTGTTGAACCGAACTGATCACGTGATGCATCAGACGAATACTGATACGTCTTGCCGTCATACTCGACGTCATACACAATCGGATCTCCCTCGGTCGTGTAGGCTGTGATGCGAATCTGATCTGATTTTCCTTGCTTCGACTTATTCAAAAAAGACTCGAATCGGTCGCTGTTCTCAACACCTTTCTGGACGATGATGTCGCCGTTCTCCTTTGCCTCTTCCATCGTGTATTTTCCGCAACCTACTAAGAATAGGATACATAAAGCCAAACCGATCTTCCGCACCAAAACATCGACTCCTTCTTACTGTTTCGTCAATAGGTGGTCTAGGCGATACAGTTGCGACGTGAAACCTTCCTTCATTCCCATCCCCAGCACTTCTTGCACAGCTGCTTCCGTTTCGTAGGTCGATTCAAAGACAATCAAGGTCGTTTCTCCATGGTCAATGAATGTCGTGACATTTTCACTACCTGGTAAATTTTCAGAGATAGCTCCTGACGCGTCGGAGAAGTAATCGGCATGACTATAGGTGTTCGGGGCATCGATATGTCTAAAAATTGCTTTCCCCCACGACTCCATGCCATAAAAATCACCTTGTGTCGAATCGACACACCGCATGCAATAATGCCAAACGCCGTCCGGTTGAAATTCGAACGTCTTGATTGTCGTCTCCCAGCCTTCTGGTCCCCACCAGGCTTCGAGTTGCTCTTTTTCCGTGAATGCGGCAAAGACGATTTCTCGCGGTGCCTCACAAACCCATTCCATTCGTAGCACCTTACCATCAATCGATGTCTTCAGTTCCTTTTTCATTCGTCTCGTCTCCCTTCGCGGATGATTGCATCCGCTGCAAATGTTCATCTAGACGATACATGCGTGCTTCCATCTGAGCCATTGTGTTACTCCACGTGACAAGTTCTCGAAAAGCTTCTGGACGAAGGCTATACAAGCGACGATTCGCCTGCCGCTCGACAGTGATTAGTTCTGCGTCAAGCAACAGCTTTAAGTGCTTCGAGGTTTGCGGTTGGCGTAAGTGTAGTTGATCGGCTAACTCATTGACGGAGCGAGGACCTTTTCGTAATGCTTCGATGAGTTGTAATCGTATTGGGTCGCCGAGTGCTGAAAATCGTGCGGACATCTGCTCGTTCATATCCGTTCACCTCTTTATTTTATATATTCCCAATTCAGAATATTCCAAACCAAGAATATAAAAAGTGCAAAATGATTGTCAGACGCGTTCAAATAACGTACGTTCTAGACAACCTGTATGAAAAGAGCGTGAACCAATGAAGACCGAATGGATGGAAGCATTTCTCGTCACTGCAGAAACCGGAAGCCTGACGAAAGCAAGCGAAGTACTGCATATGACGCAACCGGCATTAAGTAAACAAATCAAGAGTCTTGAGAGTGCGCTCGAAGTCTCGCTGTTGCATCGATCAGCACATGGTGTCACGTTGACGCCTGCAGGCGAAATCGTCTTTGAAGAGAGCCGTGAACTCCTTGACCGGATTGATCAAATGAAACAGCGGATTGGTATCTNNGGTATGATCGATGAACGGACGACGCTGACGCTCGGATCATGGCCGAGCGTCGCGATGACGTATTTACCGCGTCATGTCTCACGTCACGCGACGGCCCCGGATCTCAAGTTGAAGACGGCGCATACGACGATCGATTTGATGCAAGGGCTTGAAGAACGCCGATACGATGCTGTCTTACTCGACGATCGTCACCATGTCCATCCGTATCATACGACGCATTTGTATACGGAGAATTTTTTGCTTTACGTGCATCAAGACGATGAACGATTCGCGGGCTGCACGTCAGTTGCGTTTGATCAAATTCGAAATGCCTCTTTTTTATCGCTCCCGATTGATTGCGATTCGACGAACATCCTAAAGGACGCGTTCATCGAACGAGGTGCCGTCTATCAGGCAGAAAACGAGATGGAATTCGGATCAAGCGTCCTCGGTTTCATTCGCGCCGGGCTCGGCATCGCCCTGTTACCGGAGATTTTTCAAGACGGACTATCCCCTGAAATCAAGACGTTACCGGTCGATGGGTTTGATGTTGTCCGCAAATTGTCACTCGTCTCACGAGACGCCTCCCATCATGCGATCCTGCTTGATTTACTCGGTCAGTCGCGCTGAAGGTGCACTTGTAGTTCATGTCTTAGATCATCGACCTGATCTTGTGAAATCGCCGAGTCCGGTGTCTCACCGTACCGGACGAGATGATAGATCGATGGATCGAGCGTGACATCAATCCGCTGTAACCATTCGCCGACCGTCTCTTCGGAGCGGCGGCGTTTTTGTCGTGTCAGTTTTCGATCGAACGTTTGTAACAGACGGCGAATCTCTGACTCTGATTCTTCACCAACAAGTGTTTGTCGTATCGAACGATTTGGGGAAAACACTGGCGGCGGCTCCATTAAATCGTCGATTACACTCTCCTGTTTGCGCCGTTTTCGTAAACGCTTCAAGAAGTAGCGTACACTGAAGAGGACAATCAGTAGTATGACAAGACCGACGACGCCATAAAAGGTAGCCACTCCTAATGCATCCTTATCCGCAAATCCCTCGCTTCGTACATCTATCTTTTGTTTGGTCGGTTTACCTTCTTCTCCTCCTCCATTAACTATAATTTGGGCTTGAGAAGTTGCTGGATCATAAAAGAAATAACGGTAGACTTTCGTTCCGACCAATTGAATAGCTAAAAGACTCACGAGTGCTATACATAATGTCATAACTAAACCACGCTTCATCTCATCCCTCCTTTTCAATATTTTACCATTATCATTTCGGAATGCATTGATTTTTCTTTCTTTTCAGTCTATTTTTCATTAGAGTAAGTGATAACTCTCATTCAAAGGACGTGACATCATGTATCTTCCTAGTTTTTCGTTAACGAATCAAATATTTCTCATCACCGGAGCTGGGCGAGGCATTGGACGGGCACTTGCTATCGGGATGGCAGAAGCTGGTGCCGACATCATTCTCGTCGCCCGGACGGAACGCGACTTAAAGGAGACAGCGCAAGAAATCGAACGACTCGGTCAAAAAGCTTACGTTTTCCTGTGTGACATCACTGACCGGAAACAAGTCGTCGAGACGGTGGCTCGAGCTTATGAACAAGTGCCGCAGATCGATGGGCTCGTCAACAACGCCGGGATGAACATTCGCTCGAAGGCACTCGATGTAACGGAAGACGAGTGGGAAACGATCCAACAGACGAATCTGAAATCCGCTTTCTTCTTTGCTCAAGAAATCGGGAAACGGATGCAAGAGACAGGTGGAAGTATTCTCAATATCGCCTCCGTCGCGGGGCACGTCGCTTTACGGACCGGTGTCGTGTATGCGACGACGAAGGCGGCGATGATTCAGATGACGAAGGTATTAGCCCTTGAATGGGGACCACAAAACATTCGTGTCAACGCGATCGGACCGTGGTATTTTAAAACACCGCTGACGGAACCCTTACTAAAAGATCCTACATATCTGCAGGAGATCGTTGACGTGACACCACTCGGTCGGGTGGGTGAATTAGAAGAGCTCGTTGGTCCAGTTGTCTTCTTATCATCTGCCGCTGCCCGTTACGTGACGGGACAAACACTTTATGTTGATGGCGGGATGACGATTAAAGGTTTTTAAAACAGAAGAAGACGGATGCGCATCTGCCCATCCGTCTTCTCATATCTGAAAGGAGTTTCATCATGCCAAAACGTATTGCACTCGTAGCTGGTGCCTCCCGTGGCGCCGGACGTGGCATCGCTTATGCTTTAGGTGACGCCGGAATGATTGTTTACGTCACGGGACGAAGTACGAATGAACAGACGACGGACAATCGTAGCGAGACGATCGAAGAGACGGCTGCTAGTGTCACGGCACGCGACGGACTTGGCATCCCGGTCGTTTGTGACCATACAAGTCTTGATGATATCGATCGTCTCATTCAGCAGATCCAACATCAACATGGTTGAATCGATCTCCTCATCAATTGTGTATTCGGTGGTTCGGAAAGCCACTTGCCGTCTGGAACCGGACGACGGTTTTGAGAGCGACCACCAGAACATTGGGACGCGATGATGTCTGCCGGACCACAAGCGTATTTGTGGACGATTCGGGCCGCGATGCCATTACTGCAACAGAGTCCAGCCGTGCTCGTCATCAATCTGACGTCATTCGCTCCAGATCAGGTGGCAGGAAACCTCTATTATGATTTGGCGATGCAAACGATTAATCGAATGACACACGTCATGGCGCAAGAGTTAGCTCAGACGACCATTTCTGTCATCGCGCTCTGCCCCGGTTTCATGCGAACGGAACGGGTCGTCGATGCTGGATTCGCGAGTGCCGCGACTGAATCGACGACCTATATCGGACGAGCCGTTGCAGNNATGACGCCGTTAGCCGTTATTCTGGACAAGCCATCTTCGTTGCCGATCTCGCGAAGACGTATCAATTTACAGATCAAGACGGGACGCAGCCACTACCGTTTTAATTGCTTTACTCGATGGATTAACTAGTTTTCAATCACTCACTTCCGTTCCGGTCGCGCTGGATCAAAGACCTTTTTCGCATTAAAGAATGGATCGAGGACACTCGTCTTTCCAGCAACGGCTTGACGTAGACGAATCCCGTCAACGTTGATTCGGGCTTGACGGAAATAGTCGGGTCCAACTTGTTTCCACGCATGTTGACTCGCATCCACATTAAAGAAATAGCGGAAACCGCTATCGATGAGCAAACGATATTTCTCACCAGAATAATCGTGCCAATCTCCGACATCACTGCCGTACGGATAAATCAATTGCAGCGTTTTTCCGATCAGCGGTGCTACGTCCTGTTTGTAGCGTTTAAGATCAGCGCGAATCGTCGTGACTGATTCTTTCCCGACCCAAATATGTCCGTACGTATGACTCGCGAACTGCCAGCCGTCCTGTTTTAATGCGACCGCGGCCTGCTTCGCTTGATTTCGTGCCGTTTCAACCTTTTCATTGTGTCCGTATTGATTGTAGGAGGAACGATAACCGAGCACCCCGTTGTAACCTGTGATGCCGAGCAACCCTTTTGCTCCTTTATAGGAAAAGTCAGGATGCGACTGGACGAACGCATCGACGATCGGTACGAGATCATAAGCACCATCCGGCTTTCCGACCATCTCGTTGACGATTTTACCATCCTTCACTTTCAAATTCTTCGCAAATCCATCCCCTTCCATGTATTCATAATAATTGACGTCGTCCTGAGAAAGAACGAGCGGTTGTTTTCCTTTTGGTAAACGGACGGGTGTCTCGACGATCTTGCCGTTCATCTCTTTTGCTAAATCCGTCGGTCGAACGAGTACGTAATCGTTTTTGTATAACGCATCCAAGATTCGTTCGAACTCCTGTTGCGTCACCATATAATCATCGTATCCTGCTTCCTTCCGGTCGCCGTCAAATGCTCGTTTTGGATCGGCAATCAATGAATGGAAAAAGAGATGTGGTACAGGTTTCGTCACAGGCAGGAGCGCCTGCTTTTTCTGTTCGTATTCTTTCGTTCTTTGTATCGTCTCTTTTGTGCGTACAGGTTTTAATACCTTGATTGCTCGCTCATAATCGTACTGGGCAGCGTAACGCTCGGCACGCTGTATCGTCTTTTCTATGTATGCTTGCTGAGTAGCTTGCCTTTTTTGTTCAGTTTCTCGTGGTTTTTCAGACTTTTTCTCGGCGACTTCGCTTCCCCCACATCCACTTAGTAGTAAACTTAGCACCACACCGCTAATGATCCAGTTCCGTTTCATGTCTTTCGACCCCTTCATTAATTTTGACATTTTCATTCTCTATTATTTTAACTGTTCCCGATTGTTCAGTCGATTAACTATTTTTTGAGTCATTCCGTTTCGTTATGACTGTCCATCCAAAGCGGAACTTCCGTTCACTCGTCTTGAGGTGTTTAATAAAAAACGTAACGAAATTCACGGAGGTGCAACAAGATGATTGAAAAGAACTTAATTAATGGGGAATGGTACGATAAGTCAGAAACGATTCCGGTCTATGACCCAGCAACGAAAGCGTTACTCGGACATGTTCCGGCCAGTTCAGCGGAAGACGCACAACGTTCCGTTGATGCAGCGAGCGAAGCATTCGTGAAGTGGTCAAACGAAACCGCAGACATACGTGCGAATTTAGTCGACGCCTGGTATCGCTTGATCAATGAACACCGCGAGGAACTCGCCCGAATCATGACGACGGAACAAGGGAAACCGTATGTCGAAGCGCTCGGTGAAGTCGATTACGGCAATCAATATGTTCGTTGGTACGCTGAAGAAGCACGTCGGATTTACGGTGAAACGATTCCGGCTTCCGTTCCAGGAAAGCGACTGTTCGTCGAAAAAGAACCGGTTGGTGTCGTTGCAGCAATCACACCGTGGAACTTCCCGGCAGCGATGATCACACGTAAACTCGCACCGGCTCTTGCAGCGGGTTGTACGATTGTCCTTAAACCATCGGAAGAGACACCGTTTACGGCACTTCGCCTCGTTGAACTAGCAGAAGAAGCAGGTATCCCTAAAGGTGTCATCAATGTCCTGNNCAGGTGACGCGGCAACAATCAGTGGTGTCTGGCAAGCCGATTCCCGTGTCCGGAAGATCACGTTCACAGGTTCAACAGCCGTCGGGAAATTGATCATGCGTCAAGCAGCCGATACGATGAAAAAACTATCACTTGAACTCGGTGGTCACGCACCCTTCATCGTCACGGAAAATGCGGATCTCGATAAAGCTGTCGAAGGGGCAATGCGTTCAAAATTCCGCAACGGTGGTCAAGCGTGTGTCGCGACGAACCGTTTCTATGTGCAAGCATCTGTCCTTGATGCATTCACGGAAAAATTCACAGCAGCCGTCAAACAACTACAAGTCGGGAACGGCATGGACGCTGACTCGACAGTTGGTCCATTGATCAATGCGAAAGCCGTTGCAAAAGTCAAAGCACACATCGATGACGCTGTCGCAAAAGGAGCAACGATCCTGACTGGTGGTACGATTGACGAATCGGTCGGCTACTTCGTCACACCGACTGTGCTTGCCAATGTCACGGAAGATATGCTTTGCATGCAGGAAGAGACGTTTGGTCCGCTCGCACCGATCTCTGTCTTTGAGACACTTGATGAAGTCATCGAACGGGCGAACAACACACCATACGGACTTGCGGCTTACGCGTTCTCTGAACGCATCGATGAAGCATTGATGCTCGGAAAACGACTCGAATACGGGATCGTCGGTCTGAACGATGGTGCGCCATCAGCTGCACAAGCCCCATTTGGTGGCTATAAAGAGAGTGGTCTTGGCCGTGAAGGTGGCGTCTACGGCATCGAAGATTATCTCGAAGTCAAATACTTGTCGCTCGGTTAATCCATTAGACATTTCGTTTGAAACGAACCATCTTTATTCATAGGTAACCCCTCATTTCTAAATCGAAATGAGGGGTTTTTGTACGGCTGATGCTTACATACTATTTTGTAAGGTATGATTGAATTCAAATGATTATACGAAAAGGAGTGATTAAACAATGGATGTCATCACATTCGGGCAGAGACAACAGAACCAACACTACATCACGAGACCTGCTGTTTATGCGGTCATGCGCGACCCTCAAACAGGTAAAATCGCCGTCATTCAAAAAAAGGACGGCAAGTTGTTTCTTCCGGGTGGCGGTATTGAGGCCAATGAGACGCCAGAAGAATGTTTAAAAAGAGAGGTACTTGAAGAAACGGGAATGGACGTCAATATCGGTGATTTCATCGGACGAGCCAATCAATATTTCTATTCACAAAATGAAACGACATATTATTTGAACGAAGGGCAGTTCTATCGTTGTGATGCTGGAGAGGAAGTACAAAGTCCAATCGAGGATGATCATGTCTTACAATGGATCGATCCGGCTGATGCAATCGATCATCTATTTCATGAACATCAAAGATGGACTGTTCAGAATGCACTAAAGAAAAAATATAAAAGTGTGTAAAAAAAGTAAAATCAGGGACTATCAATTGGCTGTAAATTCATGATTGCTCCGTAGTATTGAGATGCTGTACAAAATGTAATGAATGCACATAATTCACTGATTTCTGGAATAGTAAATGTTTCATTCATGAGTAAAAATATTGAATCAGGAATATTTCCTTTCACCTTTAAAAAAAGATCTGCAAATCCAGTTGCTAAAATCATTTTTTCATCCATCATTTTTTTCTTTGGCTTTCCTTTTGCCTTGCAATATGCACATCCATTTGATTGCGCTAATGTTCTTCTAACTTGTTCTTTCACATCCGAACTTAAGGCTCCCTCTTCAATCAAATCTTTTTCTAGCCTTGTCCAACTGGATAAGATTTTAGGATTATGACCTAGTAATTTTTGAAATGGTGTTTCTCCTATTTGGGATAAAGGTATTTTTGTCATTTTATTCACTCCTTCTACAATAATTTTATATAATTATTAAAAATTATCACATTTCATTTGAAACAAATATCGAACTAACACTTTATATCCAATAACTTATTTTGAAGGAGGATTTACATTTGAAAATCGATATGATTGATCGACAAATATTAAATGAACTGGCTCAAGATAGTCGACTGTCGATGCGTTCATTAGCTAAACGAATTAATTTATCAGCTCCTTCCGTAACAGAGCGTGTCCGACAAATGGAATCTTTTGGACTCATTAAAGAATACAGTTTAAAAATCGATTACGAAAAGCTAGGTTCTCCTATTGAATGTTTAGTAGAAGCAACCATTAAAGAAGGACGGTACGATTCATTTAAAAATCATATTCAGCAACTTACTAACGTTGACTTTTGTTATCGAATATCTGGTGATTCTTGCTTCATGCTAAAATTACATTTCCAAACGTTTCAAGAGGCAGAATTTTTTATAGAACAAATCCATCCTTATGCGCATACAGTTACTCGTTTTATTTTTTCAGAAGTTGGCACTCAAGTCGTGATATAAAAAAAGACAAGAAGAGCATTAAAAGTTTGCTCTTCTTGTCTTTTTTAAATATTATTCAACGTATTCGTAGAGAACGACACTCTCGATATAGTGAATGAAGCGGCGTAACTCCTTCTCCTCTTCGTTCGAGAGATCCCCTTCTTTTGACATATTGGCGATTTCAAGACGCTGGACTTCGATGGCTTTCAAGCAGAGCTCTTCCTTCTGCTGATCGACGTCCTTGCCACCGATTGGTGATGACCAACGCGTATGTTTAAAACGAAGTCGTTTATAGAACTCAAGCACACTTTGAACGATGTCTGGTGGATAAGACGTGCGGCAATTCTCGAGACGTTCGATGACTGTGCCCATGACCTTTTCATACAGATCATGCTCGACTTGCGTCATTTGAATTAACGCATCCGACGACATGTTCGATCGTTTCCGTTTCCACCACAATTTACGAATCGGCTGGACGATCTGGAAACGCGAATCCTTACCGATCGCCTTGCGACGATTTTCAATCGAGCGGAAAACATCCTTTTTCAGCAGATCCGGCACCTTGTTCTCAGCGACGAAACGTTTTGATTCTTCCTTTTCCCACTGGACGGCTTCAAGACGAAGTGCCTTCAACTGATCATTGAATTGATCGAGCTCTTCTTGACTTTTTTCCTGCGCGCGCAACAACCGGAGCATCACATGATACTCATTGAGTAAATCAAACGCAACGACCGCATTGTCTTCGTCCGTCACTTGTTTGATCTCTGAGATCGCCCGGCGAATCATCCGTTGTTTTTGGGCATTCAGGTCGAGTGCGATCGGCGTTGCCGCCTCACCACGGTTCAATACCGGTAAGAGAATCGTCGCGAGAACGAGCGTATAGATGATGACACCCGCTGCAAGGAAGATAATCAATGAGCGTTCCGGGAAGGCTTCGCCGGACTCCGTCAAGAACGGTAATGACAAGACCCCGACCATCGTGATCGTTCCGCGAACCCCGACCAGTGTCGTAATTAAATCTTGTTTGAAGGACGGTCGACGATGATCGCGGTCCTCTTTTTTAAAGAACCGATGATCGAACCAATTGAAGAACATCGTCCAGACGAGACGGATCGCGAGAATGAATGAACCGATTTCGATGACATATAGCATGAGACGCCAGTTGTTGATCGCGTCATCCGCAAAAATCTCGCGTGTCGCTTCTGGCAACGTCAAACCGAGCAATAAGAAGATAATCCCGTTTAACGTATACGCAATCATCGTCCAGATGTTATCCGTCAACGTCTGCTCTTGCGCAAAGAACGTTTCTGTTCGTTCTTTGATCAAGGCATGCAAGATACCACCTGTGACGACGGCGATGACGCCTGATGCATGAAATCCTTCTTCAGCAACGAAGAAGATGATAAATGGTGTCAGGATTTGCAGTAAAGCGTAGAAGACGACATCTTCAATACCCGCTCGACGCAAGCGTACCTTGAGAAAGTTCATCGTGAGCGAAATCAACAATCCGATCAAGGCTCCAACGAAGAACATGTAAAAGAACTCTGTTGTCGCACTCTGAATCGAGAAGTAACCCGTGACAACAGCGGCAACAGCATAACTGAACGCGACTAATCCCGATGCATCATTGATCAGCGATTCTCCGCGAACGAGTGTCAAGATTTGTTCTGGAATCTGGACACGTTTTGCAATTCCGTTGACGGCAATTGGATCCGTTGGCGATAAGATTGCGGCTAAGGCAAACGCAGCAGCGACTGGAATGACCGGAATCAACCAATTGATGAAGTATCCTCCGACGATCGTCGTCAATAAGACGAGGATGATTGCATTACCGAAGATCGCTGTGCGCATCCGCCACAAATCTTCGCGCGGAAAGTGAGAGCTATCGTTATAAAGTAACGGAGCAATAAATAACAGGAGGAACCATTCGGATTCGACCTCAATCGTCAAGCCACTCATCAGGAGAGCGGCGACGGTTCCGGCAATGATTTGGATCAAAGCCGTTGGGATGAAACGGATGTAATGTCCGACGACTTGCGTCAGTAAGATGAGCGCAAGCATCAATAAAATCAGTGATAGTGTTTCCATGGAAGACCCCTTCCTCTATTGTTTCTTTCTAGCTATATCGTAACATAGTTTTTTGATCAATTCTGTCCGAACGGCTTATCGGACTGTTGCACAGCGATCATTTTTTCTGCTTGACGAATCAATTGTTCGCGGAGATCCTGCGGTTCTATGACTCGAACTTCCGGACCGAGCCGCATCAATTGTCGTCCTAAAAAAGTGAGCTCGCGAATCGGAATTTGCCATGTTCGGTCACGACGAAGAGGTAAAATGCCTTCGAGCATTCGTTCACCTAAAGAAGTTAATTCTAGTTTCACCGTCGTCATCGGTACATGTGTCATGTTCTTTTCTAAATCAGAAAAGGTCAAATCAGTTGCAGGCAACTCATGAAGCGATACACCTAGAACTCGGTCGACACGGAACTGCCGAAATCCACGGTCAGTCCGTCCATAAAAATACCAGCGATTGTGTTCGAACGATAAGCCGATCGGATCCACTACGATCGACTTTTGACCTTTTGTCGTCTCATAGAGAATATTCCCCATACGTCCGCTCTCTAAAAGGTCGAGTAACGCAGGATTTCGCGGTGACGGTGGTGTATCGACCGCTTTAAATCGAAAGCGGTCTTTCCATTTTACA
Source organism: Exiguobacterium sp. UBA6282 (assembly GCF_002440475.1). Taxonomy (NCBI): domain Bacteria; kingdom Bacillati; phylum Bacillota; class Bacilli; order Caryophanales; genus Exiguobacterium; species Exiguobacterium sp. UBA6282. The sequence continues at coordinate 47,502 of NZ_DJUM01000023.1, forward strand.
ATCTGTTGCTCCGTCATCTTCGGTAACTCGTTCGCATAGCGTTCAGCGACTTCCTGGCGGATCGTCCCGAACGGAAAATCTGGAATCTGACCGACCCATTCGAGTAGCATGAACAAGACAATCGTCTCTTCATTTGTCAAAACGAGTGGCGGCATATTCCGGTGCGGCAGCATCCGGTAGCCCCCGGCTACGCCCGGTTCACTATAAATCGGATAACCATTTGCTTCAAGAACCGTCATGTCTCGTTGAATCGTCCGGATCGATACCTTACATTCTTCCGCTAGCATACGTGCAGAAAAGTGTTCCCCCCGGTTTAATAAACGGACCAAACGCCATTGTCTCGTATTCATAAAGTTCCTCCTCAAATGACGACATCTTTTGTCGTCATTATACGCTAAGATGAAGTCACACAAATCCTAAGGAGGAATTTTAATGTCTCAATCTACGACCGTACTGTATATCGCTTGTAGTCTTGATGGAAAAATTGCTAGACACGATGGTTCCCTCGACTGGTTATTTGCTGTTGCTGGAGACGGTGATAATGGCTATCAAACTTTTTATGAACAGATTGGTGCCGTCATCATGGGTCGAAAAACGTATGAGGAAGTCCTTCAACTCAGCGAGACGTATCCATACGCGGATATTCCAAGTTATATTTACAGCCGGACGCAACGAACGTCAGAGACGGTCACCTATACGGATGAACCGCTCGATCAATTACTTGAGCGGATCACACCGACAATTGATGGCAAGGTCTGGCTTGTTGGTGGCGGCGAATTGATTCAAGAAGCGCTACGGTTACAGTGCGTCAGTTCAATCGAACTCGCGATGGCCCCTGTCATTCTCGGAACGGGTATCCCGTTATTTCCAGAAGGAACCGTTGAAACGAATCTTCACTTGAAGGACAGTCGTCAATCGGGACAATTCCTGATGGCGACATATGATGTCTTGACTTAAACAAAACAACAGCCAGTTCGAGAAATCCGAACTGGCTGTTCGTTTACATCGTATTACGCATTTTTCTTTGTCTTTTTCTCTTTCGGTTCCGTCCATTTGAAGATTTTATTCATGACGTTGTAAATGCGTTTCGATTCCTTTGTCATCAGTGGTCCGAGAATCGCGAGAATCAAGACGTACAGAGCCGAAAATGGTGACAAGATATCCATNNTTTTCGATTCCTTCGTCATCAACGGTCCAAGAATGGCGAGAATCAAGACATATAAGGCAGAGAATGGTGACAAGATATCCATCAATCCACACGCGATTCCGAGATTCGCGACGATGATCGAGAACTCCCCGCGCGAGACGATCGTCAAGCCGATGTTCGATGAAGCTTTATGCGAAAGTCCTGCTTTACGTCCTGCAATCATTCCCGCGACATAGTTTCCGACAATCGTGATGACGACGGCACCAAGTGCGAGCCAGACAGCATCTAAGAGCATCGTTGGATCGATACTCAATCCGAAACTAAAGAAGAAGATGGCACCGAAGAAGTCACGGAACGGGACGACAAGATGTTCGATCCGCTCTCCTTGATCGGTTTCCGAGAAAACGAGACCGAGTAACAAGGCACCAATTGCTTCTGCGACATGAATCGTTTCCGAAAAACCAGCAACGAAGAACAGGGCAGCAAAGACAACGATGATGAAGACTTCATCCGAAGCGATTTTTAGCATTTTGTTCAAGAGTGGTGTCGCTTTTCGAGCAATGATGAAGAACAACAACATATACCCAAGAGCAATCAAAATCGATGTGACAGAAGACATTAAGGTTGTTCCGTCACCAAGCAAGAGTCCAGATAAAACAGACAAGTAAACTGCTAGGAAAATATCCTCGAACATAATGATTCCAAGGATCAATTCTGTCTCCGTATTACCAGTCCGACGTAAGTCGACTAAGACTTTTGCGACGATCGCACTCGAGGAAATCGTGATGATTCCAGCGATGATCAACACTTCGTAAAGTGGGAACCCGGCGATGAATCCATAGAGTAGACCACCCGTAAAGTTAATGGATAAATAAATCGTTCCACTCGTAACGATTGATTTCCCAGACCGGATCAATTTACCAATCGAGAACTCGAGTCCGAGATAGAATAAAAGGAACAGGACGCCGATTCGTCCGAGAAAACTGATGAACTCAGCACTTTCGATGAACTTGAAGTCTAGTATCCCGATTGTCGGAGCGTGCGGTCCAACAATCATTCCTAAAACAATTAAAAACGGAATGATCGAGAAGTTAAGTTTGTTCGCGAGCAACGCCGCGATCGCCACTAAGATAAGCGCGGTACCGACTTCAAATATGAGATGATCCATATATTATCCGCCTCCTTCGATTGAGAATAATGCTTTCGTGATGTGACGGACGTTTTGACGCTCACCTGATAAGACGATCGTATCTCCCACTTCAAGACGCGTTTCTGGTCCAGGATTCAGCGATTTTGAACGGTCATGCTTGAGCACGGCAATAATCGAGATATCGTACTGGTTGCGGATATCGAGTTCCCCAATCGTTTGATTGTTGACTTTTGAATCCTGACCAACTTTAAACCATTCGATCACAAGATCATCAAATGCTAATTCGATTTTCTCGAGATCTTTCGGCTTATAGGACAGTCCTCCGAGAATTCCTGCCATTTGACGAGCTTCTGCGTCATTAAACGTCACACTCGAGATGCTCTCATCAAAATCATCGTCATCATAATGATGGACCTCTCGACGTCCGTCGTCGTGAACGATGACGACCACCTTATCTCCTCGTGTCGTGATGCCTTCGAACTTCCGTCCGATTCCTGGTAAATCTACTTCTCGCATATCCATGTTATATTTCCTCCTATTTTTAAATTTTACAAATGGTGATTCGCTTTGTGGATGAGTGCCTTGAACGTCTCATCACTCAATATATCTTGAAGATCATGCAGCTGTTTCAAATCCGCTTTCGCCATGATGACAAATCCGTCCTCCTCAATGAATGCCACGCGATCTCCTTCCTCCACTTGCAAGGCTTGCCTAATTTTTTTAGGAATGGTGATCTGTCCTTTTGACGTTAACTTTGATAGCTCCATTACGAACTTCCTTCTTCCTGTGTTTTTCTTGTATTCCTTACTTCCTTACTTTTCTTATTTCCAGTTTAACATGTTTCTAAACTTATTCCGAGTATTTTGCTTTGAATAAAAAAATTCTCTGAATTCAAAAAAATGAATGCAGAGAATTTTTTTAATATTTATTCACTTTTTATTTTTGGTTTAATCAAATCTTCGACGATTTTTATCAATCGATCCTTAAAATCTTCAATTTCGTAAACGTGATCTATTTTATTTCGAATATTCGGTTCATCTCTAAGAGTAATGTATTTATTATTTACAGAATTTAAATGAAGACGACAAATCCATTTTCTATTACTATCATCTATTAGAATATTAAAATAACTGGCGTTATCACGATAAAAAATTCTATTTTTATCAATTGCAGATCCTAATAAAACCTTTACTGTGGCGTATCCTTCAATTTCTTCTTGAGTAGTTTCAATTGATTTAGGAATAGGAATGTCATTTTGAATTTCAGTTATTTCTTGATTTTCTACATTTCTTTCCATTGAATCTATTGTTGTTTCTTGTTCGCCTGAGATAACATTTTTAAGTTTTTCATTCAAACTTTCATTTATAAACTGGTTGAAAGACTTTTGAACAATAGGTCTAAATTTATCAATTACTGCTTGAGTTTTAATTCCTTGATACGAATCTTGTATCAACATTTTAATGAAATCATCACTTGGAGTTTCTGAAATGGTTTTTAACTGATCTTTTATAGCATTTAAATATTTAAGTTCTTCAGCAGTAGAAAGAATTGTATCAACATTAAATTCCTGTTTCTTAAACTTTTGAAGTTCTTTTATATCACTATCCTTTATTGCGGATAGTGTGATTTCAAAAAACGGGACTGAATCCATAACATTTGGTGTTTCTAAATCTGTGTAAAACCTATAAACATCTCCGTTAGTTAGTATTGCAAATTTTGCGTTTGTAGTACCAAAATATCTAAATAATTGAGAATCATGTTTTGTTAGACGTTCTTTTATAGACTTTGCCTCAATTAAGATTGTCGGTATTCCTTGATTCATGATTGCATAATCTACTTTTTCTCCTTTTTTTATTCCAACATCTGCAATATATTCTGGAGTGAACTCTGCAGGATTAAATACATCATATCCAAGCATTTGAAAAAAAGGCATAATTAGAGCAGTCTTGGTAGCTTCTTCAGTAGAGATTGAATCTTTCATTTGATTTATTCTTTGTGAAATATTTCGAATTTCCAATGCGAAGTTTTCCATTTGTTCCACTCCTTATAAATATTAGTTGCATTAATTATACACTATTATAAATACTTATCCTTTTAAAAATAAAATAACTATTATTTCCTTTTGATATAATCTTCTTTTATAATCGCATAAATCTTTAAATCCCAGAAACGCTCTTTAACGTACAAAGCACTCCGAGAGACGCCTTCAAATGTCATGCCGATCTTTTCCATGACACGAGCTGATCCGTCATTCGCAACAAAACAGCGTGCTTGAATACGTTCAAGACCGAGCGTCTCGAAACCGTACTGCACAAGACGCGCTGCTGCTTCCGGCATCAAACCCTTTCCCCAGTTGTCGCGCGACAGCGCATAACCGAGTTCTGCTTGGTGTTGCTCAAACGACACTTTGATGAAATCAATCGTGCCAATAACTCGACCGCTTGCTTTGTCTTCGATCGCCCAAGGTGCAGGATTACCTTGTTCGTATTGTCGGAGGATGTATTCAACGAATTTCTCCGAATCCGCGAGCGTCTCATGGGCATACCAGCTGACATATCGCGCCGTCTCTTCGTCTTTCGTATAGGCATAGATATCTGCTGCATCTTCTGTGCGAACTGGTCGCAAACGGAGTCGTTCCGTTTCAAGTACAGGCAAAGCTTGATATAAATCGATGGTCGTTAACATGATCGAACCCTTCTTCCTTTGATTTTTTCCAAGTATACCCACTCTTTCTTAAAAAGTATAGAGATATATGAAAACGTTATCTGAATTTTCTGGTATACTATTGGAAAATGATGTAAGAAAGGATGCTGTCATGTCTTCTCGTGAACGGACGCTCTTAAGTGCGCTCGGTATTTCACAGTTCGGTGACTTCATTTATCTTGTTGCGATTAACGTTTATATTTATCGCTTAACCAGCTCCGCGTCCGCTGTTGCTACGCTTTGGATCATCAGTCCAGTCGTCTCTCTCGTCATCAAGTCGTTCGCAGGTAGTTGGGTCGACCGATCCGACTTACGTCGCTTATTGATTCAGACCGATTTACTCCGTGCAATCTTGATTGGCATTTTGCCATTTCTACCACTATCCATGCTCTACATCAACTTGCTTGCCTTAGCCGTCATTAAATCTATCGTCGAACCAGCGACCTTAACCTATATCACGACGCTTGTACCGAAAGACGACCGGACATCATTTAATGCCTATCGTAGTCTGATCACGTCAGGTGCCTTTTTGATTGGTCCTGCTCTCGCTGGAGGATTGCTCTATGTTGCTTCTGCCGACGTTGCCATTTGGCTCAACGCTGTCTCGTTTTTCGGATCAGCTGTTCTGCTGATGCGCTTGCCGCGTTTTACCGCTTCGGTCGAACGAGGGATGCGGCTGCAAGACATTATATCCGATTGGCGGCTTGTCTATCAGTTCAGTAAAGACGCGCATTATGTGACTGGATTGTATGTCCTCGCGATGCTAATGATGATTGCGACGCTTGCACTCGATACGCAAGAAGTCGTCTTTTTACAGCGAAGCATCGGCTTATCAGAAACCGACTACGGCTTACTCATGAGCCTGACGGGGATTGGTTCTGTTGCCGGTAGCTGGATCGTCGCTCGCTACGCTAAAACCCTTTCCGTTCGGATGATGCTGACGATTGGCTATACGTTTGTCGCTATCGGTTATATGCTGTACGCAAGTGCAAATTCGTTTTCAATCGTCTGTACTGGTTTCTTGTTGCTCGGATGTTTCCACGCATTTGCAGGAACCGGTTTTCTGACGTTCCAACAGACGAATATTCCGCTTCATTTGATGGGACGCTTTACGAGTCTTTACGGTGTCGGCGTCAGTCTGCTCCAGATTCTAGCGATCGTCAGCATTGGTCTACTCGGCGATATTTGGTCGTTTCGCTTCAGTACGATCCTGTTCGCTGGTTTGCTCGTGTTGGTGACAATCTGTTTTCTCGGATTGGTTCTCCTCCCGAGCAAGCAACGGTACTTTACGACGAACGAAGTTGAAGCAGAACGACACGCCTAAAAAACAGGGAATCCCGTCAGCGCGGTGTTCCCTGTTTAAATTGCTGTTCTAGCCGTTCTTTTATCACTTCTGCGTGTGTGACGAGCAGAAAAGTTCCATTTTGTAGTTGTTTCTGCAATTGTTTAGCTTCCACCCAAGCAAGCGTGTATTCCGCTTCTGAGATAATCCCTTGCTCCTGCGCTGCTTCCAGTTCGTCCGCATCGACTAATAAGACTTCTCCCGATGGCAAAACGATCAGATCGAGAAACAGATCGTCCCAGTAGACACGTCCGTTTTCCATTCCAGTACGAAGGCAGATATCAATATAGGTTTGTACCAACTGACCTGAAGCATCAAACATCGAGGTCACGGCATAATGTGCATCACTTGGAAATTGTTGTACCCAAACGTAACCAGCGTCAGCGATTTGAATCGTTTCGTCGCCATAACGGACGTCTAATGGTGAAGCGACTTCAATAAGTTGAAGAAGCGTCACTTGCCCTTGAAACACTTCATTCTCGACCTGTTCTTGAACATAGTGTCGTTGTGTGATGCGACGCCAGTCACGCCGATCAGCATATCGTTTTTTGATCATCTATTTATCCTCCGTTTTTCTTTAGTGTGCCATACCCCGTCTCTTTTTCATTCCAATCCTTAAAAAAAGAGGCAACGGATTTTTCCGTTACCCCTTGCTTCATCATTTTGCTGTCTCTGAACTGTGTAACGCAGTACCATTCGTCTCAATGACGTGACGATACCAGTCAAACGAATCCTTCTTCATCCGTTCCATCGATCCGTTGCCTTCGTTATCTCGGTCGACGTAAATCATACCGTAGCGTTTTTTCATTTCCCCCGTCGTAAAGGAGACGATGTCGATGACGCCCCACGGCGTATACCCAATCAACTCAACACCATCTTCGAGGACGGCTGCTTTGAACGCTTCGATATGCGCACGCAAGTAATCGATTCGCGCCGTGTCATGAATCTGACCATCCTCGATTGTATCAATCGCACCAAAGCCGTTCTCGACGATGAACAACGGAATCTGGTAGCGGTCATAGAGACGATTCATCGCGTATCGAAGACCAACCGGATCAATCGCCCAGCCCCAGTCACTCGACTGGATGTACGGATTCTCAACACCTTGTGCGAGACCACCGTTAACGATGTTACCTGTATTATTGACGACGGCATCATGTTTGACAGTCGTCGACATGTAGTAACTGAATCCGAGATAGTCGACCGTTCCGTTACGAAGAATCTCCGCATCACCGTCTAAGATTGGAATGTCATATCCTTCTCGTTTGAACTCATTCAATGCGTAAGACGGATAATAACCACGGACTTGAACATCCGGGAAGAAGTAACGCTGACGCATCGATGTCTCAGCAAGTAGAATATCTTCCGGGTGCGATGAGTACGGATAGATTGGCACGTGCGAAACCATTGCCCCGATCTCGAAGTCTGGGTTGATCGCTTTCCCTTTTGCGACGGCAAGCGCACTTGCGAGCAATTCATGATGTCCCGTTTGATACATGACTTCCATCGCGTTCTCTTCCGGATCGAGGAGGACACCTGAATTCGTCCAGAGGAACAGTGGATTGCTGACATCCATCTTGTTATTGATCTCATTGAACGTCATCCAGTACTTGACCTTGTCTTTATAGCGCGTGAAACAGACTTCTGCGAATTTCTCGAAGAACAATGCTACTTTCCGATTACGGAAACCGCCATATTCACGCGCAAGGTGAAGCGGCATCTCAAAATGTGACAACGTAATGATTGGTTCGATACCGTATTTGAGTAGTTCGTCAAAGACGTCATCATAAAACTTCAGTCCTTCTTCGTTCGGTTCAGCTTCGTCTCCGTTCGGGAAAATCCGGCTCCAACCGATCGATGTCCGAAGGCACTTCAGTCCCATTTCAGCGAACAGCGCGATATCTTCTTTATAACGGTGATAAAAATCAATCGCCTCGTGATTCGGATAGAATTCATTCTCCTCTACCTGATCCGTGATACGTCGTGCGACGCCGTGTGCTCCTGCCGTCAATACATCAACGACACTCGGTCCTTTGCCACCAGCGTTCCAGCCACCCTCAAATTGATGCGCTGCTAGCGCACCGCCCCATAGAAAATCGTTTGGTAATGTCTTCATCTTCATGTCCTCCTTCTATTTCTCTTACTTGATGATCGTTAAAATCTGTGTGTTTGCCGTCGTGACGGTCTCGTCCGTCGGTAAGATTTGCGCATAACTTTGGGTGTTCGTGATGATGATCGGCGTAATCGTCTCGAGTCCATGCGCTTCAATTGCTGTCGCATCAAACGTCAACAAGCGGTCACCGGTCGTCACAGCTTCACCTTCTTTGACGTGTAACGTGAACGGTTTACCGTCGAGCATCACCGTCTCGAGACCGACATGGATCAAAACTTCGACGCCAGTCGTTGACCGTAGCCCGATTGCGTGACCGGACGGGGCAATCATGACGATAGTCCCATCAAATGGTGCGGTTACCACATTGCCAGTTGGACGAATCGCTACTCCCTGACCCATTGCACCGGATGCAAAGACAGGATCCGGTACATCCGATAAGGCAACGATTGTTCCTTCAAGCGGTGCACGCAGCGTCTCTTCGTTCGTTAGTGTCGCACTGACTTCTTGTTCAGCAACAGGGGTCGCTGTCGTTTCCGTTGCGACGACAGGTGATGCTTGTTCACCGAAACCGAATACTTGAATCAAGACAATCGGCAGGATCAAGGCAATCGCTGTTCCAATCAATAAACCGATGATGGACGACGGGTAGTCGGAATCGATTCCATTGACGAGCGTCAATGGTCCCGGTAATCCGGCGTAAGCAAAGTAATACGGTTTAAAGAAACTCGCCGTGACGGCGCCGATCGCACCAGAGATACAACCGTAGATGAACGGTTTCTTAAAACGAAGGGTCACACCATAGATGGCTGGTTCTGTAATGCCGAAGATACCTGTTAGTCCTGCTGAGACACCGACTTTTTTTGTTTCTTTGTTGCGTGCTTTCAAGATGACGCCGATGACAGCACCGATTTGAGCGATGACGGCAATCGTTTGATACGCCTGGAATGAATCACGACCATATTGTTCGAAGTTCGCAAGCACCATCGGCGTGACACCCCAGTGGACACCGAAGATGACGATGACTTGCCAGAAGCCACCAATGATCAGACCAGCGACCGCAGGAGCATTCTCTGCTAAGTAGTTATACCCATTTGCAATCCCTTCTGCACCAAGTGTCGTAATCGGTCCGATCAAGAGAATCGTGAATGGAACCATCAACACCATACTAAAGAATGGCACGAACAATGGACGAACGACTTCGTGGATCGTCTTGTTCAGGAATCGTTCGACGTAGGACAAAATCCAGACGAGGAATAATGGAGGTAAGACCGATGATGTATAAGTTGTTCCGGATAAAGCAATTCCTAGAAACGTGATGGATTCACCTGCAGTAATCTANNGATGTCTGCCCACGTTGGACTGACCAGTGCCGCACTACACGCAACGGCAATGAATGCATTGACTTTAAAATGGTTCGCTGCCGTGATGGCAATGAAAATTGGCAAGAATGTAAAAGGCGCCCACGAGATAAAGCTGAAGACTTCATAAGTGCCCGTCTTCGCGAATGCCGGAAAAGCAAGTGTCGCTAAAATCAATGTTCCCTGCAGAATCCCTGCTGCAGCTAAGATATAAACGAACGGTGCAAAAACGGCTGACATCGTCGCTATGATTCGGTTAAGGACCGTCCCTTTCGGTGCCTCTTCCGTGTCCGGTTGCTCTAGATCGACGAGTTTCACAAATTCTTGATGGACTTCTCCAACGTGTTGACCAATGACGATTTGAAATTGCCCGCCAGACTCAACGACCGTAATGACGCCAGGTAATGCACTGACCGTTTCTTTGGCTACTGGATCTGAACGTTTTAAGACAAGACGAAGTCGTGTAGCGCATCGAACAGCACTGATGATATTCTCTTCTCCTCCGACCGCTTCTAAAATCGAGTGCGCCAGTTTTTGATAATCGCGAACCTTGCCCATATTGTGTACCTCCCCTGAATATGACGCGTTGAATACCCTTTCATTTTAATTGTACATGCACAATTAATCAATACATAAATAATTTAATTAACTATTCTATTTTGGAGACATCAATAATATGCTAAACTCACATTAGAAATCAGTTCGTGAGAAAAGAAGGTGTCCTATGCTGAAATACCAGCAAACTGCCGATGAAATCGAGCAATACATAGAAAAACATGAGTTAAAGCAAGGCGACAAACTACCTATCCTCGAAGAACTAATCCGGCAGTTCGCCGTCAGTAAAACGACGATGACAAAATCACTCGAATTGCTTGAACGAAAAGGCATCATCTTTCAAGTCCGTGGAAGCGGGATTTTTGTCCGTAAGACGAATCGGACCGGCTATATTCGACTGTTCTCGACTCAAGGATTCAAGCAGAATCTCGTCGGTCATACGATTGAGTCAACTGTTCTCGTACTCGAACCAATCGATGCAACGGATAATATCGCGAAGAATCTTGGGATCGAATCGGGTGAGACAGTCTATTACGTTAAGCGAATCCGTTTCATTGACGGCAAAATCCTCTGTCTCGAAGAGTCTTATTATCGTCAATCGATCGTTCCGTACTTAAATCGCGAAATCGTCGAACAATCGATCTTCGAATACTTAGAGACAGCACTCCAATTGAACATTGGATTCTCGGATATGTACATGCACGTCGGGAAATTAAGCGCAGAGACGGCTCGTCATCTGGATCTCGCCGAGGGCGATCCTGGATTGACGATCGAGACAGTCTTTCACTTAACGAATGGTCGTCCGTTCGACTATTCCGTCATAACCTACCACTACGAACATTCACACTTCGTCGTCCAGGCGAACGGACTATATTTATGAGGAACGGAGCAAACTTGAATGAATGGTGAACTTATTCAATACTATGGAATGCTCATCCTCGGAATCATTACACTTTTTGGCGGCGTTTTTTTTACGATTAGTACATGGAAAGACTCAACAGAATCATTTAAAACCAAACTTCAATTCATCTTGATCACGTTATTTGGAGTTGGACTACTCTACTGGACGGTTCCTTGCCTTACGCAGATCGTTTTCAAGAACCATGCTGTCATCAAAGGTGACTGTTATGTAGAGGAAAACTCGGGTAAGACTCACTCCATTTCTATTATTTTCGACTCAACAGAGGATTATGAGGATTTCACCTTCCTAGAAAATCCGGAATTAGGAGCGTACGGAGAAGACGTGCCCTATTATTGTCGCGTCATTTCAACGAAGAATCATCAGTTCCCGATTTCCTATAAAATTTATGATTCTAAGACCCATAAACAACTCTCCTCTTCTAAAGACGATTAAAACAAAAAGGATTGCATGAGCCAGTGCCATGCAATCCTTTTGAAGTTCTTACAGCAATGATCCAATCATGGCCTCATTTTGTGATTTTATAATCGAATCTCTTCTTTACTAGAATTTTCGAGGTACAGTTCCCCATCAAACGTCGTCAAGGCAACCACTTTCCCGTCTTTTTCATACCAAGCTGTTGCGCCTTCACGATCGAGTTCTTCCCAACCGGCTTGTCGGATCCGAGTTCCATACAGTAAACCCGGTCCATCGGTTTCCGAGACAAGTCGAGTTTTGATCTTCCACTCACCTTGTTTTTCAATTGCCGTAGCAAATCGCGGCACCGGAAAACCGGATACTTGTGATTCTTGAAAACTGACATACCAACCACCGATTATTACAATGAGACCGATAACCAGGATTGCGATCCATTTCTTTTTCATATGTACTCCTCCTTCACTTTTCCATCTGCATTTTTAACTTACCAAAATATGGTCCTCCTGCCCTCCTTCTATAGGCGGATTACTGATTTTTTAAATTATGAAAACACATGAAAATAGTTTCGATTTTAAGAAAACATCTAAAAAAAATTCAATTTTTTTCATAAAAAATGCACACCCCTGTTCGTCCTTAGAGCATCAACGGTTTGACAACCCCCGACATAGAGCCGTTTTCAGTCATTTTCAATTGGTTAAGCCCATTGGTAACTTGACTTCATTTCTCCCTATGGTACGATACAAACTTATCAAAGGGAGTGAACAGAACTTATGAAATTCAGAAAAGAAAAAGTCAATGTCGTTGACATGCAGCAAACCAAAAAGAGTGTCTACGCGACCGGAATTGGGAATGCGATGGAATGGTTCGATTTTGGTCTTTATTCCTATCTCGCAATCATCATCAGTCAAAACTTCTTTAGCGCTGTTGAAAATGATGAACTGAAGCTTGTCTTTACTTTTGCGACCTTTGCGATCGCTTTTTTAATGCGACCAATCGGCGGAATCGTCTTTGGACGCATCGGAGATCGACTTGGACGGAAGGTCGTCTTAACGACGACAATTGTTATGATGGCCGGTTCAACGCTTATCATCGGATTATTACCGACCTACGATCAAATTGGAATTTGGGCACCCATCCTTTTACTATTAGCCCGCATCTTACAAGGGTTCTCGACTGGCGGAGAATATGCCGGAGCAATGGTCTACATTGCCGAGTCGTCACCTGATAACAAACGGAGTGCTCTTGGAAGTGGTCTTGAAATCGGAACACTCGGTGGGTACATTCTTGCCTCATTACTTGCTACAACACTTTTTGTCACTTTATCAGATGATCAAATGGCATCTTGGGGATGGCGGATTCCATTCATCCTTGGAGCACCACTCGGTTTATTCGGTCTCTATTTACGTCGTCATTTGGATGAGTCGCCAATCTTCGAAAATGAGATTAATGAAAATACAGAAGAACCCGCGACATTCCGCGAAATCTTACGCGATCATAAGCGTGATATCATCCTTTGTTTCATTGCTGTCGCGTTCTTCAACATTACGAACTATATGCTCTTGTCCTACATGCCATCATACCTTGATGAAGTCATTGGTATGTCAAGTTCGACAAGTACGATTCTCATCACCGGTGTCATGGTGATCATGATTCCACTCGCTTATTTCTTCGGAAAACTAAGTGATAAAAAAGGCAATCGCAATATCGTCCTCTTCGCGTTAGCAGGACTATCGTTGCTTTCGATCCTGTCGTTCTTCTTGATTGGTCTTAAACCACTCTTGTTCGTCGGAATCGGAATCTTCATCCTCGGATTCTTCTTGGCGATCTTTGAAGGAACGATGCCTAGTCTGCTACCAAGTATCTTCTATACGGATGTCCGCTACCGGACACTATCCGTGACGTTCAATGTCTCGGTCTCGATCTTCGGTGGAACGACGCCACTCGTTTCGACTTGGCTCGTCCATGAGACTCAAAATCCGCTCGCTCCTGCTTTCTATCTAACAGCAGTCAGCGTCATCGGGTTCGTCACGTTCTTCTTCCTCTTTAAAAATACAGCCGGTAAAGCACTTAAAGGATCGCATCCGACTGTATCGAGTGAAAAAGAAGTCGCGTCGATCGCAAAAAAACCAGATGATGCCCTCTGGTGGGCAGAATAATTGCTACAAGTAAGAGCCGTCTTCCGCAGAAGACGGCTCTTACTTGTAGACAGCACTCAGCTCTGTTACGATTCGGTCCGCGACTACGAGTTCCTGCTCTTGCGCAAAATCGAACTGGCAACCGATTGCTACTAGTCCGTTCGCTTGCGCCGCTTTGAAATCGGACAATCGGTCGCCGACGACGTATCCGGACGAGATGTCGTGCGTCTTACAAATCTCTCGTACGAGTGCTGATTTATCACCGGAACGAATGTCTTCAATGCTATAGATATGATCGATATACGCTTCAAGACCATACGTCGTTACGATCGCTGATAGGTAGGACGGCCATCCGTTACTAGCGATATAGACCGAATGACCCGCTTGTTTCAAACGAGCGAGCAACTCGACCGTTCCTGGATATAGACAACCATGCCCGGACTTGACTGCCTGCTCTAAGCCATGTCGAAACTTTTGATCCACAACCTGTTGGTCTGCGGCTGAAAAATCCGGAAGTAATGTCTCCCATACTTTCGGTAGCGAGACGCCCATGATCTTCTGATAGAGCGCGAGTGGAGTCTCTCCTTCCCAGCGCCCCGTCTGACGCAATTCATGAAAGACCTCTTCTAACGTATGCGCAAGCACAGCATTTGTTTGAAACAATGTTCCATCCATGTCAAAAATATAGTGTGTCATTGACTCTCTCCTATCTGCTCACGCTTTATTATCTGAATCATGGCTTCTATGGATCTATCCTCAGCAATCAGACGATCCGTCGGGCGGTGATCCTGATCAATCCACCAGCGTTTCATATCCGTCTCAGAAAACTCCGTCGGCTGGCGCATTGCGTGGCGACGGACGGTTTCTTCGAATGAAACGTCAAAATAATATGCCACGTACCGTGAAGTAAAGCATCGTTCCAACCGGTCAATCATCTCACCGTACCAATCCTGTGCGAGAATTCCTTCTAGCAGAATCGTCGCATGACGTCCGTCAGCAAGTCCAACCAACTCCTCGATCCAGCGAATCGTCGGATTTCCTGGTCCATCTTTTACGTTCAACATTTCTCTACGGATGACATCTTGCGAAAACAGGATACTATCCGGTAAGACCGATCGTAATGCTTTAGCTAGCGTCGTTTTTCCACTACCGGAGTTCCCGCGGATGACGATCAAGCGCGACTTCATGTCGTGAACCAGTCTCCGTTCAAGGCAGCAATGTACCGCTCTGCAGAGCGCGCTACAGCTTCAGTCGCACCGGTTTCGATCTTCCGATAAAAGGCGTCATATAATTTTTCAAAGCGAAGCGGGCGTATCGTTTCTGCCATGCGCGCGACCGTCTTTGCAGGAAGCGGAATCATATTCGGATAACTGTACATGAAACTGACCCATGCCCGATCGGCAACGATTCGAATGATGTCTCCTGTCAACAAAAGTCCTGCTGACGCATCTTTTCGTTCACAGATGACTGCTCCTTTGAAGTGACCACCGACGCGATGTAACATCAAATCTTCCGTTAACTCCAAGCATTCACCACTCCAGAATACGATGCGCTCACTTGGTCGCGTCACGAACGACGCATCGTCTTCATGAATATAGATCGGTACGTCAAAAGTCTCCGCCCATTCGACTTGTGTCGCGTAATAATGCGGATGTGATAAAGCGATCGCCTGAAGCCCGCCTAATTCGTCAAGCTGCTCTTTCGTTGCGGAATCAAGATATGTAATGCAGTCCCATAACAGGTTGAACGATTTTCCTTGGACGAGATATGCCGTTTGACCGATGCCGAATGCTGGTGTCGTCTGAATCGCATAGACACCTGCTCCGTCGTCCATAATGATATTTTGGTACGTTCCTGACGCTTGCATGGCAGCGAGTGTCGTCCATGTTTGACCGGTCGGATTGACATACTGTCGTTCTTCTAAGCAAATCGGACACGTTTCGCGATGCGGATTGATTTGTTCGACACCACACGTCGTACAGATGATGGTTTCCATATCATCATTCCTTTCCAATTCGTAAATGATTTTCCTGATACATCATAACATATTCCAATTATAGGGATTAAGATGTGCTCGCTGAAATGAACATGTATGAAAAATGAAGCATGAGATTATTATGTCGATTTCGTTTCCTCTCATTGTACACTGTTTGAACACTGTCTTTTAGATGTAAAACGTTTCGCCGCTTGGTATCACTAGTTACTTCAGTTGCCGTTTGATTCGTTATGTGTCACGTCAACTGTCTATAATAATCCCTTCGAAGGTCCAGCTCGTTTAACGCTCGATGATCACACGAATGACGCAATAGATCGACATCCTCCTTCACCACATGCCTTGTTTAATTATTATACGACGGACATTGATGCATCTTATCAGTTCGTCCGACCACTACAAGCATTTATCATTTATGACATTAAATGTTTTCATGATTTTGCTTACTTTATTCCAACGGCAACGTCTTAATGCTCTGCAGAAGATAAGACAAAAGCAGGTCGAACCACTGATGTGGCTCGACCTGCTTTATTTAATAAGACGTTCGATCGTCATTTATGACGCTTTGAAAATGTTCTGTGAATCGATTGATCGCTTCTTCTGTATCAAGATTTCCAGAAAACCAGATCTTTTTGTCTTCTGAAAATGTAAGATGCAATGAGTCGTCTATTGTAGACTCCACTTTAAGTGTAGCAATCGTATCTGACTTCATTAATGTCTTTTGTGATAGAGTGACCAGTTCATTCGTCAACGTTTCGCGTGTATCTTCTGACGTCTTTTCCTGGAGAAGATCAACTGTCTTATGAAGCAATACGGCTTTTGAGACTCGCGATAAATTCAACTCTCGAATTTCAAACATGTAGGCGTTCTCATGTTCATTCTGACGCTGGACGATGAATCGTGGAGAATGTACTAAATGTTGAACGAAGTGAACGAACATTTCGATGGTCATTTCGGACATACCGAAACCCTCCCTTTTGCATGGATCAACGGACGAATGCCTTTAATCCTTTATGTGAATGGACAGTAAGAGTCCTGTATGAAATCAAGCAGGTGAATTGGGAAAAAAACCTCCCTTCTGTAAAGTTATACCACAAAAACAAGTACAAAGTGTACATGTTTATGTTTCAAAACTAAGATTCGAATAGCCTCCGAATCTTGTTTATAGTAACATAAAAGATACTAGTT
>NZ_DJUM01000023.1:64644-64790 GCF_002440475.1 Exiguobacterium sp. UBA6282
TCCGTAAAGGACGTGAATGCTTGATCGAACGCTTGTCGTGTGTTTTGCAAACTACCATTTTTATTTGGAACTGTCACATTTTCAAGATAGGATACTTCTTCAAATAAATGAACGATTTCTCCTAACGTAATCGTTTCTGGGGATTT
>NZ_DJUM01000023.1:64839-99807 GCF_002440475.1 Exiguobacterium sp. UBA6282
CGAGTCGGATGCGACGCTGCGAAAATAAGCACACGAATGGCATAGTCCGTAGAGCGAGTCATCTTCATCCATTTCACCTTCTTTTTCTTTCCTTTATATAGACATAGTACAGAAGCTCACTCATTTTCACAATCAATAGTATGGCTTAAAGTGTCGTTTATAGTGGTTTTGCACATATGTATATCGTTTATCTTAAAGGATATGAAGTGTCAAAATCTAGGCATTTCTCGGAAAAAGTAAAATGATATTTTAATTTGATGAAGCAAATTATTTAGTTATTTCAAGTCTATGATAAGATTCTTTTAAACATGTACGTTTAAAGTTTATTTATATATTTTTTAGAAAGAGGTCTTGTCATGAATTGGCTGTCATCAAGTATGTTCCATCGGTTTTATATTTTATTGTTTTCGAATTTCTTAATTTTTGCAAGCATCAGCGTCTTAACATTTTACATTGCTCAAAAAGAGCTAGAGCAACACCGAACTTCATCACAGAAGATCACATTACAAAAAACGCAAGCTCGCACGCTTTGGAATGAAGCACAACAAGTCAATCTCCAAGTCCAACAAATTGACTTTAATGATCAAGATGATCTGAAGCAAATCAATAAAAGATTGAAACGTTTACAAAAAAACGTTGAATCGTTCAGTCAACGTTATTCAGATCCATCAGACGAACGATTTGCGCATCAACTCGTTCAATTTTCAAGATTTTTGGAACAGGAAGTCACTTTGCAAATACGTACGGATAATCAAAAGCTGGTTCAGCAGTCTGACTTCGTCGTTAACGACTACTTTCGAATGATTCATAATGAAGAGAAAAACGCACAGCAGTCGCTACAACAAAGAACCGCTGAAGTATTACGCTACGCCTTTGGTGTGATGATCATCGCTTTTTGTCTTCTCAGTTACTTGATTTTAAGACTTGTGCGGTCTTTTCGAACAGATTTACTCGATCTCGTCGATCAAACGAAACAGCCTGATCGATTGGAACAGAATGATTTTCAGAACCGTTCCGATGAGATTGGTACACTTGGGCGATCGATGCAACAAATGACGACGTTGCTCGCATTTGAACACCAGCAAACACAAGTTGCTAATTTACAACTTCAAGAGTCTTTACACCAACAAAAAACAATCGAGCGACAACTTCAATTTCAAAATCAGTTAGCCACTCAAATTTTGCGTCATCAATCTACTTCAGGTCTTCACACCTGGCTACAAGTAATCGGTAGTCATTTTCGGGCGGCTCATATCTATTTTTCACCGCAGTCGGAGAATTTTGAACCTGTCCATATCGCACTATCAGACGAACCAATTTATGACAAAGAACGGTTGGAGTTAGAAGCGAAGACCGAGCTAGATACATCCATCCATCTAATCGAGAAGGAGCAGTTGACGTTATGTGCTCTCCCTTTACACAGTCCGTCAAAATTCATTGGTTCATTGACGTTACAATTTCATCATCGTTTTACTGAGACTGTCGCACTTCAGAAAACGACTCATTTATTAAATATCGGGTTGATGCGATTGCTTGATGACATCCGTATAAAAGAACACCATCAATTGATTCAGCGCATTTTAAATGGTTTACGAGAAGCTATCTTATTCGTCGATGTGACGAATACGAATATCTTTACGAATCGCGTGTTTCATCAATTATTTCCGAACTGGTCACCTTCTGAAAACCAATCTGAAAACTTAGCATTCGTCATCGAAGCCTTCGAACCGTTGATTCTCGAAACAGAGGCGTTATATGCATATGTCGAACAAATCAAAGCAGGCTTTGACCACGCATCAGTTATTCCAGCTCAGGATTTTTCAATGCCAGACGATCGTCATTTACGACTTTACACAGAATTTTTACCCGAACGTCAAGGTATTCTATTTGTTTTTCGTGAACGCACAGTTGAAGTCAACCATGCTAAAAAGGAGCAAAACTTCATTTCGGTTTTATCACATGAGCTTCGAACGCCACTTGCATCCATCGAAGGGTTCAGTGAATTAATGTTACACCGGTCGTTATCTCCTTCAAAACAGCGAAAATATTTAGAAACCATGCGGAGTGAGACACAGCGACTCAGTCAACTGTTAACCGAATTCCTAGATTATCAGCGACTTAGTCATCAAAAAGAATCCTATCAGTTAGAATCATTTTGCATCGAACATATGCTCATCGAGTTAACAGAGTGGTTGAACGTTGCGACATCGACGCATCATTTACAAATCCAAACTGACGGTCCTTGCCTGATTACGGCTGACCAAGAAAAAATCCGGAGGGTCTTATTAAACATCTTGAATAATGCGATAAAATACTCTCCCGTTGATTCAAATATCCAAATCTCGTTAGCGTGCTGTGAAGCTGAAATCGTCATCACCATTAGCGACGACGGATATGGTATCCCAAAACAAGATCTTCCCTACCTCTTTGATCCGTATTACCGTGTCGAACAAGCAGACCACCTCCAAGTTCAAGGAACAGGTCTCGGTTTACCGATTTGTAAGGAAATCATCGAAGCGCATGGTGGGAGAATCACCGTTCATTCAGAAATCGGAAAAGGATCTGACTTTTTTATCCGTTTACCTCGTGATGAAGAGTGGAACACAACCAATAACATGTACAATAACAGTATGAATAATCTACAACTAGGAAGTGAAGAACGTGGAAGCTGATTTAAATCAAATCGTTCACTGTTTAAATCAAGATTTTAAACAGCATAAAACTGTCTTCAGTGCAATGGCACTGAAAGAAACCAACCCCTGCATCGTCTTGATGGAGGATCACCGCAAAAGACGATTGAATGATGCTTTGTATCAATACTCTGATTTCATCGCTGAATTGGAATCACTTATTTATCGCTGTTTAATTGATGTCCGGGGAGCCCGTGAATCAGCCTCCCCTTCCGAGATTTTTATCTCTAAAGCCCAACTCTATTCGCCTTATCATTATTTGATTACTTTTTTATGAGAGGAGTCCACCATGACTGTTCAAGAAAATACAGCATTGTTGATCATTGACGTCATTAATAAGATGGATTTTGAAGGAGCTGAGCAGTTAATGCAACAAACGCTCCCTATCCTCTCACCACTCACAAAATTAAAACAACATTGTAAACGTCAAAATATTCCCGTGATTTACGTCAATGACAATTTTGGTCTGTGGCAGGAAAATGTCAATCAAATCATTGATGAGTGCCGCGGGGGTCTTGGGGATGTACTCATCGAAGCACTCCATCCAGAAGAGGATGATTACTTCATCATCAAGCCCAAGCACTCAGGTTTTTTCGGTACTCAGCTCGATATTTTATTGAAGCATTTGGATGTCTCGCGTCTTATCATCACCGGTCTAACGACCGACATGTGTATCTTATTTACAGCAAATGACGCCTATATGCGGGAATATGCCATTCATGTCCCTGCAGACTGTACGGCAGCAGAAACCGCTGTCGCAAAAGATCATGCCTTAGAAATTCTCAGTTCGACATTATCACTGGATTGCTCCTCGAGTTCATGCTTGATGAATAAGGAGGAATAACCATGCTTCATTATTTTTCTGGAACGTATGAATCAGCACGCGAACGTTTCAATGAGACTGCACAGTGCATTCTTTCTCAGCATTATCCGAAGCTAACGCATGATTCACTGGAACAACAAGCGTCACTCTATTCCGATTGGTGGCACGGCCAGTCCGGTAATAATTCAACATTACTGATCTTAACCAGTGGATTACATGGAATCGAAGGGTACGCAGGGAGTGCCATGCAGCTCCAGTTTTTATCAGACCATATGAAACAGGTAAATACGGGAGAAGTCGATATTTTGCTGATCCATGGTATTAATGCATATGGGATGAAACATCATCGAAAAGAAACACAGCATAACCTCAATTTAAATCGAAACGCGATTCACGATTTTTCAAAGGCAGATTTACGCAATCCGGGTTTTGATGAGTTGCAATCTTTGTTTATAAAAAGGTCAGGTTCAGGACGGCGTCTGGATTACATACCGTTTACACTGCATGTCTTATACGACTTGCTTCGTCTAGGTCCACACGCTTTTTTAAAGGCTGCGACACTTGGACAATTCAAGCATCCGACCGGATTCTATTATGGTGGACATACGCAAGACGCTTACTTCTCCGATGTGTTAAGTCGGCTCGTCGATACACTATCTGCTTACCAACATGTCGTGATGCTCGACTGCCATACGGGGTATGGACCAGCGGGTCAAGTCCAACTCGTCATGTCGTCGGAAGATCCACGACACGCTAGGGAGGTAGAAGTATACACACGTTATCCGATCGTCGATCAACCACGAGATCAACAGTTTTATGCAATTGAAGGAGAATGGTTAAACTATCTGTATGAAGAAACAAAAAAGCGACACATCGGTTTTTTAGGTTTAACATTAGAGTGTGGAACGCTTGGAAAGCATCCTTTTGCCCTACTCCGAACGTTAAAAGCAACGATTGATGAAAATCGTCNNAGCAGTTGCCCCTCGACGGATTAGAGAGCGATTCGATGCACTTTACATCCCTAAAAATAAACAGTGGCGACGGTCCATCTTGAACGAGACATCCTTCATCTTTAACAACATCACTGAATGGATCAATGATCCTAAAAGTCATTCTTTGATTAAACGTTCACTTCAACCTATCGAAAAATAAGGTAAAACAGGTTTGAAAGAAACTGATTAAGGTATATAACATGTGTAAATCGCATATGTTTAAAACTTAAAGGGGGTTCTTTTCATGTTTCGCCATCAAAAAGAATTACAATTCGAAGTCAAGGTTGATCGACCCGATCCAAAGCTTGCTCGGGCCGTGCAAGAGGTACTCGGTGGACAATTTGGTGAGATGACGGTCATGATGCAATATCTTTTCCAAGGCTTCAATTGCCGTGGTGAAGAAAAGNNAAGTACAAGGATATGCTGATGGATATCGGGACGGAAGAAATCGGGCACGTTGAAATGCTGTGTTCCCTCATTTCTCAATTGCTCGACGGGGCGTCACCGGATGATCAGGCAGAAGCTGCCAAAGATCCAGCGACGGCAGCAATTCTCGGGGGTATGAATCCACAGCATCTTCTTGTCAGCGGTCTCGGTGGACTGCCATCGAACGCCAACGGCATTCCGTGGAACGGATCTTATATCGTCGCGAGCGGTAACTTGTTGGCAGACATGCGTTCGAATTTACATGCTGAATCACAAGGTCGTCTTCAGGTCGCTCGCCTCTATCATATGACGACGGATGAAGGCGTTCGTGCTACCTTCCGTAAGATGCTCGCTCGCGACCGGTATCATCAGTATCAATGGATGGCTGCGATCGAAGAACTGGAGACGAAAAATGGAGTTGTCGTGCCTGCTACTTTCGCACCGGAAGATGAGATGGAAGCGCAACCGCATGCTTATGAGTTCTGGGACCTATCGGAAGGCACAGCTTCAAAAGAAGGTCGCTGGGCTCAAGGGGAAGCGCAGGATGGAACCGGTGAATTCGTTCATCTAGAAAATCCTGCACCGCAAGGAAATATTCCGAACATGAAGGTACCGGCACACAAACTTCACCACGACCTAGCAGAAAAAACAGGAATGCAAAACGTCAAAGATACTGTCAAACGTATGTTACATGATAAGGAGTGAGATCGATGGCTAAATCACCACTCGCAATCCATGAAACACTCGAAATTCATTAGCCGTCCCAGTAAAAAACGCGACGAGTTGATTGCGACAGACTTCTTGATCAGCAGCAAATCACTTGTCCGCGCTTATGCTGTTGCAATTACGGAAACGGCTTCTCCTGACGTTCGAAAAGTCTTGACTGAACAGCTGAACAAAGCCATTCAGACTCACGCAGCGATCGCCGGATACATGATCGATCATGAGATGTATCACGCGCATGACTTGAAAAAACAATTAAAACACGATCAAGAAAAACTAGAAGTCGCTAAAGGCTTACTATGACGTTCCCCCTTCCCTTCTGATTTTGAAGTGGAAGGGGTTTTCTTTCAGAATTCGTGTAAGGAGCGATCAGTCTCATGATTGACATCAATCATATTCAAATCAAACAAAGTGGAGAAACTGTTTGTCTCACCTGGGAAGGGACAAGTAACGTCCGTCTCTTATTAAATAGTAGACCGTGTTTCATTCAGAACTCGAATAGCTATCAAACGGAGACACTTCCCTTATTTGAGCCTTTGTCATTCGAACTGATCGATTCAGATTCGAAGACACGTATCGTCACCGCTCTTGTTTCAAGTACAGATGATTTGTTCTGGAACCGAAAAATGACTGTCCTGATCCAACAAGATCATGCTGTCCGACTGTTGTGGGGTGAAATCCCAGAGGTATCGCATTATACGGTATTTCAAGATGGGCATCGATTAGGTCAAACTGCGTCACCCGAATGGAAAGGAACGATTAACCCTGAACAATTTACACGTTTTGAAATCCGGGTGCTCCGTCCAATTTCAAGAAAATCGATGCCGTTCGCACGGATGATCGAGACGTTCGCCCGCGTTACGAATCAGATAAAACAGGAACAAGACCGTGAACGAGAATTTGAACAATTCGTGCTCTATTTTTCTTTGTACCCGCTATCCGCTTCACATAAGAAGGTTTCTTCTTACCGATTGCGTGTACTGACGTTCATTGCTCCTCCAATTCTCATGAACCCGAATCCGTTTTCTCCGCATCGTTATTTCGAAGGCGATGCGCGACAATATTCGCCTTTTTCAAAAGAGTATCGCACCTTTACAGAAGTCCTGACATTTGATGGTGAAACCACTCATCAACTATCAAAACAAGCAAACCCTACCCGATCTTTTGATGCTCGTCATCAGTTATATCGAGAAGATGTAGCGTCGACTCAGCGGGTCTATTTATCAGATCAATCAAAAGCACGATATACGCTCCACCACTCTGTCGGCAATCCGCTCGTCGTCTCACCTAATATCGACTACGAAATCAAGGTAGCGCATCATGCAAATCTTTGGCGTATCGCAGGAACACATCTCCAATCACCGCACCATGAAGTATATCTGGATGAAGGAGACGATTGTTTTGAAACAATCCACCAAGCCCATGATTTAGGTTTAAGTTTCCTCGGCAATCCGTTGCCAAGTTGTAACTGGTTGCATGTGACCAACTAATGAACAGAAGAAAACCGCGACCGATTCGTCGCGGTTTTTCATATTTAATCGTGAAATCGAGCACGTGTCTCCGGAGACGGCAGTGCACACTGCTGCTTTTGTCCAAACCAACGATGACGATTGTTTGCAACGAAATCATAGACGCGATCCCGGAGTGAACGCGGAACAATGCGAAGCACTCTCAACAGACGCCATCCATCTCCTAAATGACTGGCAATCCGTAACGCAGCATCCGATTTGATATACGGTATACCCCGGTCAATTACAACGACACTGTCAATCGTTTCCGGGAGATGGTGGCGCCTTACGAGTTCTTGCCCTGTCTCCCCTTGTAACGATGCAAAATCATGGTACCCCTGGTCTCGTTTTAAGATGAACTGGACGCTCGCGTCACAGAGATTGCATTCTCCATCGAATAATACGATTGCTTTCATGATTGATTCACCCTTCCCTACCTGTTTAACGAATGATTTTGTACACTTTTCCTTTACCACACTTTAGGTATAAACATGCAATTATTTAGTATGTTAAATCATGATAACGCTTTCTCTTCTTCTCTTCATTCCGTTATACTGATTCTGTAAACATTTGGTTTTTACAAATCCATCTACTTAAAAGGAGCATATATATGACAAAACGATCGATTGCCATCGTGACCGGTGCCAGTCAGACACGCGACATCGGAGCTGCAATCTGCCGCCAACTTGTCTCTTCCGGACATGACCTGGTCTTTACTTATTTTAAAGCAACAGCGGATTGGGCGGATAGTTTTACAACCGAACTCGAAAATCAAGGTGCCCGAGTCCTTGCGATTGAACTTGATTTAAGTCAATCAGATGCTGCTGACAAGTTATTCGCACGCATAGAAGATGTTGGAGCACCAAGCATCCTGATCAATAACGCTGCTCATTCGACAATGACAGATTGGCAAACGCTCGATGCAGCAAGCCTCGACCAACACTATGCCGTTAATCTCCGGGCACCGCTATTACTCGCGACACGTTTTACAAAGCGATTTGCTGAAGCACATCTAACTTCCGGTCGTATCATCCAATTGACGTCCGGACAAGATCTCGGTCCAATGCCTGACGAGATTGCGTACGCTACGACGAAAGGTGCATTGTCAACATTTACGAAGACGTATGCGGCAGCCGTAGCACCGCTTGGTATCACCGTTAATGCCATCAATCCGGGTCCGACTGACTCGACTTGGATGGATGAAGCAACACGGACAGCGCTTAAACCTAGTTTTCCATTCGGTCGAATCGGTGCGCCGGAAGACGTTGCACGATTGATTCAATTCCTCGTTAGTCCAGACGGTGGCTGGGTGACCGGACAAGTCATTCATTCCGAAGGCGGATTCGAACGCTAAACGTGTAGCATGCAAAAACATCCCTCTGACGTCAAAATCAGAAGGATGTTTTTCATTATCGAAAGACCGGACCCATTTCCGTCAAAAAATCGTTCCAGGCGACTTGATGCAAGTCGCTATAGAGTTCTGGCATCTGGTCTCTTTCAAAAAAGGCAATGTCCAATGATTCATTGGAGTCGATCGTTAACTGTCCTCCATTGACTTGGCAAACAAAAAAATGAACGATTAGTTGGGCGACATCCCCATTCGGATAAATCTCTTCGTACTGCGAATAAACACCACTCAAACGTTCGATCCTGACATGAAAACCGGTCTCTTCGAAAATCTCACGCTTGGCTGCTTCGACAATCGACTCTCCGAGTTCCAGTGCGCCGCCGGGAAAGCCCCACGCTTGTTGCTGCCGCCGTTTTTGTAGAAGAATGCGTCCCTCTTCGTCGAAGACAATGCCACCTGCAAAGTTCAACATCACTTTTTCCTGACCGATCTTACTGCGGAGAAAACGTATATAGTCCATCTGTCGCCCCTTGAAGTTTAACTTGCTTCACCCAGACAATCAGTTGTTCGATCATCGCCTCCGTCACAGTATGATTCACACCCGGAAAAACACATAATTCAGTCGTTTGCGTCATACCTGCTTGAACTGCTGTTACGTGATAGTACTGCTGGATTGATAGTGGAATAATGTCATCAGCATCCCCGTGCAGGAGCAAGCGCGGACGCTCATCCATCACATCGATCGGATCGATCTTCCATGGTACATCTGTTTCTTTGATAGCAGGTCGTCCGTCGCGCGTGCGGAATTGATGCTCCGCTTCAAGAAAGGCGCCGCCCCCATTGATCGCAACGAGCGCTTTAATCGGCAAACGCGCCATGATTCCGTGGGCAATGAACCCACCCATCGAGACGCCGATCGCGATCACATCTGAAACATGCCAGCCTGATTGTTCGATGATAGCTGTCGCTTCCTTGATCGATTGTTCAACGACCGTCCAAAAATAGGTCGTCGATACTTCTGGATCAAACGGATGATCAAACGGTTCACGTTGATCGTGTCGAATAAGTTCCGGGATAAAGACATCGAACCCTTCTTCAGATAATTGTCGTGCAAACTCTAGATAAGAAACAGCCGTACCGCCCCAACCATGATAGAGTAGAATGGCTCCTGTTGGGTGAGAGGAGCGGACGCTATGGACATGAAAATCAAGCTTCATTTTTTAGCTTCTCCTGGTTCAAGCGGACGATCGTTCTCGCAAAGTCATCTTCCGGTAATCGTTGTCCGTTCTCGAGAAACGGTTTCCAGTACGGTCGAATCTTAAACAACGAGACCGTATCGCGATAAACTGTTCGACGGACGATTTGTTTCGTCGTCAACGGCAATCCGTTCTCGCTCTCGACCTGAATACCACAGACCTGACCACCAATCGTTTTTCCATTCAACAGTTTTAATTGCGCGACTTCTCCTAGAAAACTGATCGTCGGTTGTGTCACGACGGCGTGAACGACTTCTGACTTCACACGTCGTAATACCGTTTTTTCGATGACGACGGAAAGTCCGAGATAGACAGCCTGGTTGATGATATACGCACCGATTCGTCGTTTTGTTGTTGAGTGCATGGATGATCCTCCTTATACGTTAAAATAGACGACAGCGCCGAGTGCACTGACAGCAATCAAATAAAAGACGATCGCGAGTCGTTTGTTTGCGGTAGAGATATCTTTTCGGACAAGGATTTTACTGTACCGAAACGTCAAGAATGCGAACACGAGCAAAGCCAAAATCAATAATGGTTCCAATCGATCCCCTCCTTTTCTTTCTTATTCTACATCATTTCTAGTTTCGAATTGTTATATTTTACAAGTAAATTGAGGTATGCTTATACATATTTGATTCTTTATTGAAATGGGGTTTGCATTTTGAACACTACAACGACCTGCTGTCTCATTGAGCTGAAGAAGCCTGGTTATCTCGTTCGGAACCTACCGCTGCTCGGCATCCATGACGTCCACGTTCGCACCCTTGCCGGTTCCATCAGTATCGGTGCTGAACTTCCTCAATGGCTGGAACAAGATATGACTGAAACCGATTATGGCTATCCGCTAGAGACCGGATATGAAAGTTACGGTAAGGTGCTTGCTGTTGGTGAAGCGGTCCAAACCGTCAAACCCGGTGATCGGGTCGTCGGCTTCTATGGTCATCAAGATCAAGCGGTCGTACCTGAGTCGAAGGTCATTTTGGTTCCTGCTTATGTCTCACCACGTGAAGCCTTGCTACTGATTCTATCTTGTGACGCGGCAAAAGGCGTCCGAAAACTGACATTGACGCCCGACGCGAGAGTCTTAGTTTCTGGAATGGGTACGATCGGTTTGCTGACGGTACATTACTTACGGCATTACGTTAACGTTCGCCAGATAGATATCATCGAGCCGCTCGCCTCCCGAGCTGAATTAGCACGTCAATTCGGTGCACGTGTCGTCACGCCGGATTCAGACACGTATGACGCCGCCATCGAATGTTCCGGACGTCAAGCGGCCTTTGCCGAACTTCAATCCGCTGTCCGTCCTAATGGTGCAATCTGCGTCTTATCGGACGGCAACCGTGAATCTTTGACGTTGACGCCCGCGTTTCACGCAAAGGAACTTCAGATCATTGCATCGAGTGACGGTTGGAACTACCGGCAGCACGCAGACTGGCTTTTTTCCAACGATCGCCACGCAACATTACCCAATTTGTTCGAACAGGAAACTTCGTTTTCGGAGCTCGCCAACTGCTTCGCTGCCTTAATGGCATCGACCGATCTCCCGATCAAAGTCTTCGTTGATTATGAGCAGACGAGCTGAACACCGTTCGGATCCGTGCCTGCTAGCGATACGTCGGAAAGGACTGCTTCTTGCAAGACGGTCTTCTCCCCGCGGACGGTTTGGATTTGCGGAACCGGTTGATCGAACAGTTTCGCTAAATCCGCCTCTAATCCTTCGCGCGGCGTCGCTAGGATCAGACGCTCAAGTGTCGTTCCATCCGTATCCGCAATCGCATCTTCATGGATTTGCAGTTCAATCCGTAATCCGTATGGTGTCTGCAAGAACGTCCGACGCTCATTCGGTTGGACTGTAAACGAAAGTGTTTCTGCACGGTCAAGGATCATTTGTAAGTCACCAGGCTGCATCAAAAATCCGATGTGATCGAAGCGAACTATTTTTCCGAATCCGATCGTCACATTGACCCCTCCCCGTTTCATTTCAATGATTCGGAATAAAATTTGATCCGTTCGAAAATCATCCCATGACAGAGGTGGATTAAACGACGAAAATTCTCCGTCTTTCTTCCCAATCCGCTGAGAAACGTGAAACCCGCGTGCCGTGTACCAGGCTTCTGTTTCCTCCAAATGTGGTGTCCAAATATGGTAGTGAAATAGCATTTACATACACTCCTTATACTTGTTCCAATCGTTCCATGTCATCACTACAACTTGGTTCGATTCATTTAAGTATTGTCTTAGTAGCGGAAGATGCGCAGCACCGTACAAACAGACGATTCGCTCGGTCGTCTGGGCAAGTTGCAGTAGACGATCGGCAATCTTTTGATTACGGGCATGCCAGTAGCATTCGATCCAAATCCGCCCGTTTTCCAGCTGTTCGATTTGATCGTAGACCTTAGCGGACGCTGCAATCGTCTCTTCAGCGTGCAATCGATCGAGCCATTCGGAAAAGGATAACTGCTCCATCGCGTTCTCTAACTGTTCAGTCCGCTTCATCTCAGCAGTGACGATCGTCTTGAAAGCTTCCGGATGATGTGAACGGACTATTCCTAAATCCGGTACACCTGGTACGATTTCGTTCCAATCGATTCCATGCAACTGTGCTAATCCTGCCATCCGGGCTAGGCGAAAGCCGATTTGTTGCCGTTCATTAGCGGTTAAATCACTCTCGTGTTGATAGGTATCATATGTATGTTGCAGGTCACTTATGCGTTCAGGTGACGTTTCAAGAGCAATGCAAGTCGGTTGAAATCTGTTCAATCGAACAACGACTTCCTTAACTTCCTGTTGCCGTCTCTCTGATGCGACATCAAAAATTACTGGACGAATCAGATCACCATTTGCCGGTCGATCAAGATGGAACATGCCTAACAGTAAAATCTGGGGCTTCATCTACATTCCTCCTTTTCCTGATTTTACCTTATATTTGGTAAAGGAAGCGACCTTTACCTATTATGAATTTACGTTACCATTCAACAAATACTCATATAAGGAGGTTCCGATGAAAAAGATATTCGTCATTGTGTTCATTGGATTTTTATTCGGATGCAACCAAACCGGTATAGAGGATGAAACTAGTTATGCCATGATCGTCATTGTGAACAATAAAGAATATAACGGAACAGAAGCTGAATTGGACGCATCTAAACAACAAGGAGAAAAAATTAGTACGATACTAAAGAAAACAAAAGCATACGAAATGCCCCAAGCGAACAGTCAATCGAATCTCTTTTCAGTCGGATCCACCATCTATGCTGTTAAAGGAACAGAAGATTTCATCATCGTAAAAGACGAAGAAAATAAAAAATGGCTTTTACAAAAGGGAAGAGATATCGAAAATAATTTGAATGACTGAGGTAATCTAACATACCCTTAAAGTGGTACACCTTTAGAAGTACTAATAACGCGTGTATTTTAAAATATATGCTTAAACGAGGTATGATGAGAAATAATTAGAAGGTGGACAGCTGGTAGGGAAATAGAGGAAAGCGATTGTAGATTACTCTTTGATACCCATGTCCTCGTTACTTTACGATACCTGCTATGTCTGACAGGAATAGGACAAAATCAGCGAAGAGTGAACCCTGACAAATTGTGTTTGCCTTGGACAGGTCAGTTGCTCATTGCACCAATATACTAAAGACAAGGAGGTGACAAGATGTGGCTCGAATCCATTCAACGCGTCATCGATTATATCGAGGATCATTTAGAGGAACCGCTTGATCTCAACGTTTTAACAAATGTTGCTCAGATACAGGCATATCCTTTACAACGAACGTTTTCCTTACTTGCGATGATGACCTTACCTGAATACATCCGGGGGCGACGTCTGACGCTTGCTGCGCAACAATTGACACAGACGGACGAAAAAATCATCGATCTTGCCTTACGTTTTGGTTATGAGACACCGGAAGCTTTCACAAAAGCTTTCAAACGTCAGCATGGTTGTTCCCCGACGTTGATGCGAAGCGAGCGACGTCCGATTCACGCCTATAACCGCCTGAGCATTCAGGTGACCTTGAAGGGACTGGATCAAATGGATTATCAACTCATCGAACGACCTGCTTTACAGATTTCAGGATGGCGAAAACATTTCCCTACGCAAGATGGTGCCCAACAGCAACTGATTCCATTGTTTTGGAATGATGTGAATCATTCCGGTCAAGGTGCTACCTTGTTCAAACAAAATGACGGTCAGATTGATGGTGTGATTGGTGTCTGCTCCAATTTCACCGAAGCATCGATGGATTATTGGATCGCGACGACGACAACGGAAGTCCTACCCGGTCAGGAAACAATGACGATTCCGGCGAGTCTTTGGGCGACGTTTCCGGTCGTTGGTCCAATGCCACATGCCATTCAAGAGATGTGGCAGCGTATCTATCAAGAGTGGCTCCCATCGCATGGATATGATCCTCTGCCTCACGCTGAACTCGAAGTCTATTCGGCAGGCGACCCGTCTGCCGCCGATTATCAATCTGCCATCTGGATTCCGGTGCGTCCGCGCGACTGATGGTTTCAGGACATATGAAAAGGCGAGATCATCGGTGATCTCGCCTTTTCGTGTGTCATGCATACTGTTGTTTAATCAGTAGTGTCTTTCCACTGATTTCTTTCGGAATTTCCGGTACCGCGCGCATGACGACATTCAATTGTCCGTCAAACAGTCGGTCTAGAACAAAAAAGAGTTTCTTCTCGTGTTCTTTCTCGAAGCATCGTTCATCCGGTACATACAATAAAACAATCTCGTCCCGTGTCTCTTGAATGTATTGTACGCGTTCGATACAGTTCGGGAACGCCCGAACGATTCCCGCGAGTTCCCCTTCAAAGACACGGTGACCGTTTCTGAGTTGAATGAAGCTTCTCCCCCGTCCGTCGATCGAAGCGATGATCGGACCTTGATGACCACAAGGACACGTTTCCTGACTGAGCGTCATCCGATCGCCGACACGGTAACGGACGAGAGGTGTCCCGTGCGTATCAAAACTCGTTACGAGAATTTCGCCATCCTCATCGCGTTCAATGATTCCCATCTCATAATGTAAATGTTTTTTGCCATACGGACATTCCGCGACGATCGGAGCCCCTTCTGAAGACGCATACTGATCATAGATTGGCGCATGGAAAACATCCTCGACAAGTGCTCGCTCTTCTGCCGTCATCATCTCAGCCGTCGGAAAAATCGCTTTTGGACGAAATGTGCAAGTCATGCCATATTTTTTAGCATATCGTGCAACTTCGATCATTCCTGAAGGCAAACCATCAATCGATTCCGGCTGAAACCGATTGAGCTGTTCAATATATGCGGCTGCGGTTTTCGGATTGATGTTTTTGATCGAGAACAACATTTGATTGATGACTTTATTTGTCCGCCAATAAACCGGTGCCTTTTGTTGAGGCGAGGCAAGGGTTTGACCGGTAAAACTCGCGCGGCGCATCCCTTGATCGACGCCATGTGTCCATTTGAAAAAGTCGAGATGCGCCATGCGGATTTGCATGTCTTCTTTCGTGTAATGGACTTGAATCGATTTGCCGGTCGTACCGCCCGTTTTCCCGAGAATCGGAGCATGGACGCGCGCATGGACATCCTCATTTTGTTGTCGTAAGATTTCTTTCGTCAAAGGAGGAATTTGTGTTAGTTCGTCAATCGATCGTAGAGGGAGCTCTAACGCAAGAGAGGAAAACAATTCCTGATAATACGGACTATGCATTTGGCAAAAAGAAAGGAAGTCGTTTAATCGATGCAACTGTTCCGCCCGTATGTCATTCGGTCGTCCTAACTTCTGCTTCAGTTCTTGTAGGCGTTGTTGATAGGCTGGACCA
Organism: Exiguobacterium sp. UBA6282; assembly: GCF_002440475.1. Taxonomy (NCBI): domain Bacteria; kingdom Bacillati; phylum Bacillota; class Bacilli; order Caryophanales; genus Exiguobacterium; species Exiguobacterium sp. UBA6282. The sequence continues at coordinate 80,435 of NZ_DJUM01000023.1, forward strand.
TATCGTTCGTGGAACAGGCGACGTCCTTGTAAAGTCGTCAACAAGTTTTGGATGAAGATCGGTGAGTGAAAGTAGATCGATTCTTTGAGCTGCATGATGTCACTCCTTCCATAGATAAACCACCTTTTACTGATACTTTCATCTTATTTCCAGTCGTCGCCCACCTCAATTAGTTCTTCGTGAATAAACTTAGCTTTTATTTTCAGGACGATTTATTTTATTGAACTCTGATTTACGAACATCTTCTCATCGATTCTTGAACTTACAACTTTTCTTCCATCATAAAAAATCCGACCGACGAATCAGGAAATCTCTTCGTCGATCGGATTCATATACGTGTACCATTACGATTTCGCGACTTTTTGTAGCATGTGACACCCGTAAGCCCGTAATTTAATCGATTCGAGTACAAGCGACATCTGTTGTTCATCCAATCGTTCAATCAACTCGATGATCGTTATCGTCGTTCGCCCATTATATAATTGTACGATCAAGTGGATGATTGCTTCTAACGCTGGACTTGGATAGGGTTCTGCCAGAAATTCACGATCAAAAAACTCACCACTATCCGGAAAGAAATAATCCGAGAATCGTTCGAGCACTTGTGGCTGTCCTGTTGCGAGATACAGCATCGAGACCATCGCTGCATCTTCTCGTTGTTTCGGCTTTAAGCGTCTCCACAACAGATCGAATCGTCGTTCATGTTCCGCTTGCATGAATTGTATCGTCTGCATGGTTGAAGCCTCCTTTGTTTTTCATTCTTCCTGTTGATTCTTTTCCTTATATTTTTATTCCCTATTCCATCCAACTGAATCATCTCAGCGTATCCTCTTGCGATTGAACTGACACGATTGGGGGTACATTACAACAGATATAAGAGAGGAGTTTACATCCATGCCAACGCGCCTAGCTTTAGCCGGAGCTACCGGTTACATCGGTCACAATCTACTGAACGAACTGAAGAAAAAATATGACGTCATTGCCCTTTCTCGAAACGGCAATGATAAGGACAATGAGGAACGTGTCGAATGGCGATCGTGCGATCTCTTTTCTCTAGACGATACGATTGCTGGTATGAAAGGAGCGGACATCGCTGTCTACCTCGTTCATTCGATGATGCCTTCTGCTAAATTGACACAAGGATCGTTTGAAAACATGGACTTATTGTTAGCCGATAACTTTGCCCGTGCAGCAAAAGAAAATGGTATCCGACAAATCATTTACTTAAGTGGTATCATTCCTGAGGAAACAGAAAATCTATCGCGTCACTTAAAGAGCCGACTCGAGGTCGAACGCGTTCTTGGTGCTTATGGCACACCGGTGACGACGATCCGTGCCGCATTGATTGTCGGTCCAAAAGGCTCATCTTTCCCAATCTTATCGAAGCTCGTCAAACGCCTCCCCGTCATGGCACTCCCACGATGGACACGTAACAAGACACACCCCGTCGCTTTACCGGATGTCATTCATGCACTTGGTGAAAGTGTCGATCGCGATGATGTTAAAGACCGGGCAATCGATATCGGTGGACCGGAAGCGATGACCTATAAAGAGATGATCCTTCGAACTGCTGACATCATGGGAAAACGACAACCGACCATCGATATTCCTTTATTGACCGTTAAATTATCTCGACTTTGGGTGACGCTCGTGTCTGGAGAACCAAAAGAAACCGTCTATCCACTCGTTGAAAGCATGGTTCATGAGATGGTTGCAGATCCAGAAAAAATGGTTCCAGGGATCAGTGACGGAAAAATTACATTCGAACAATCGGTCCGTGATGCGCTAAAAGAGGAGGAAGAAAAAAAAGGTTCTTCTTCCTCGTCGTCTTCAACACCAGACGCCCTTGACGTTCGTTCAGTTCAACGTGTTCTTTTGCCGAAGGATCGCGATGCCGACTGGGCAGCTGACGATTACATGGATTGGTTATCTTCGTTTGCGCGTCCTTTCCTATCATCAACTATGAAAGATCAAGTCGTTGGAATAAACATTCCATTTTACGAACAACCCCTACTTGAATTGACGAAGGAACCGGTTCGTGATCGACAAATGGCGACATACCGGATTACCGGCGGACTATTCGCAAAAGTCGAGGAAGATAGCCGGGGTCGGATTGAATTTCGGCAAATTCCCGGTACACAGGAATGTATCATTGCCATTCATGAATTCGTCCCTGCTTTACCGTGGATACTCTATAAGGTGACGCAGGCGAACGTTCACTTGCTCGTCATGTATCTCTTTAAATTACACTTATTGCGTCGAATTCATTCGACGGAACAAGAATCAACACACGCAGACGAAATCGTTCCGTCATCTTGATCCCGATTAAAACGATCCGCCTCTTCCTTGGCGGATCGTTTTTTGTCGCTTGCAGAAGGATGACGAAACTAAAAAAATCGTGATACACTGAACGATGACTGAAAGAAAGGGGTTTCATTGCATGCGCTCATTTGAGGAACGATTATCGAACCAACTCGAAGCGACAGCTTCACTCGCCACGTTGATTCAACCTTCAACGGATCAACTCCGTTTAGATAAACTAGATAAATTCGCTATGAAACTATTGAAACGAGAGTTCACGATTGCTTTCGCTGGTCATTTCTCGGCTGGAAAGTCAAGCATGATCAACGCCTTGACGGGTGAATCGGTCTTACCGACAAGTCCGATTCCGACGAGTGCGAACATCGTGACACTTCAACAAGGGGACACTGATTCAGCGATCGTTCACTTTCATGAACAGCCTTCTGTTCGTCTAACAGCAACAGAGCAAGAGGAGCATCTTAAAACACTTGGGAAGAGTGGTGATGTCCGTCAAATCGATTTGACGCATGCTGCATCCGATCTGCCTCCTGGTCTCGTCTTGATGGATACACCAGGCGTCGACTCGGTCGATGATGCCCACCGTGTATCAACGGAATCCGCCCTTCACTTGGCTGACATCTTGTTTTACGTCATGGACTACAATCATGTTCAATCTGAATTGAACTTCATGGTGACGAATGAATTACAAGCTGCCGTACCGGAACTATATTTAATCGTCAATCAAATCGATAAACATCGTGAAGATGAACTATCATTCAACGCCTTCCGCCGCTCGGTCCATGCATCTTTCGCTGAACATGGTGTCGCGCCGAAAGGGATTTTCTTTACAAGCCTGCGGAAACCAGATCATCCGTATAACGATTTCATGGAAGTCGAACAGCTCGTCAAACAAAGCATTCGTGATGCTCAACCGAAGTTGTTGGCTTCTGCCGCTTTAACGCTTGAAAGTCTTCATCAAGAGCATACACGTTATCTCACACGTCTCGTCTCAGAAGCCCACGAGACGATGGCTGAACAATTGAATGACGCTGAACGACGTGATCCAGAGACGATCGAAACCGAATTAGCCCACGTTTCGCAACAATTAGAAGCACGTCAGCCGGACCGCTGGGTACAGACGTTTTCGTTGCATCGAGATCAACTATTGAAAAATGCGACATTGATGCCGTTCGAATTACGCGAGAAGATGCGCCGTTTCCTCGAGTCACGCCAACGCGACTTCAAGGTCGGATTGTTCCGAAGTACAAAAAAAACGGAAGCGGCTCAAGCAGAGATTGCACAAGATGTGTTGCGTGCCTATCAGACGGTGACCGCTTCCGAGATTTCGCTCCATTTACGTAACTTGATGAAACAATCGTTACGCGACCTTGGTCTCCTGCAGGATATGCATATCGTCGCGATCGATCAGCTTTCACTCGCCCCGCCGCTTTCCGTACTCGAGAGTGCCCTGCCGACTGGCATTACGATCACGGGTGAATCGGTGCTCCAGTTCACGAATCGTGTCGCCGAACAGACACAAGCTTGGTTCGTCAAGGAAACGAATGCGTGGCGGGAGCATGTTCGACTAGAGTTGACATCAACTTTCCCGAAAGAACAAGCTGAGCTATTGCAACAACAAACGTCACTACAGCATAAATGGGACAACGTTCAAGCATGGCAACAGGCTACCGTAGCACTCGAGCGATATGAGTATGGCGTTGCCAATCCATCTGACCAACAGCTCGAACAGGCTCGGACACAAGTTTCAGTCTGGGAAGAGCAATTGATTCAGCAAGAAGCGACAATCGTTTCCTTTACCGGGTATGAATCGGTGACAGAAACAACTGCGTTTGAGCTCGCGAAGACGATCAGTGAGCAACAATCCGTCCGGTTTGCACCAGAAGATGTTGCTCAAATCCGTCAGCAGCTGAATGGTCTACAGGGCTTTGAAGAAGCCGTCGCTTATTTAAATGACAAATTGGATCGACTGACACACCAATCGTTCACGATTGCCTTATTCGGTGCCTTCAGTGCCGGAAAATCATCGTTTTGCAATGCTTTGCTCGGAGAGAAGGTACTACCCGTCTCTCCGAACCCAACGACCGCGTCCATCAACCGGATTCATCCCGTTGACACTGCACACCCGCACGGCGTGGCAGAAGTCACATTCAAGTCGGAAGCAGCGATGCTTGAAGACTTAAATGAAGCGATGGTCGCAACGATGACGTTCGAGTCAACGAAACAGGCATACGATACGCTCTTACCACGTGCCGCATCGCTGACGGATCCGTTCTTGCGTGCTTTCTTGACAGGATTCCCAACCGTTCAATCATTCATCGGTACCGTCCAGACGGTCGATCAAGAAGCTTTTAAACAATATGTCGCACAGGAAGAACGAAGCTGTTTCGTCGATGTCATCGATTTCTATTATGATAGTCCCTTAACTCGTCTCGGCGTGACACTCGTTGATACACCAGGAGCGGATTCAATCAATGCCCGTCATACCGATGTCGCCTTCGATTACATCAAAAATGCGGATGCAATCTTGTTCGTCACGTACTTCAATCATGCCTTTGCTCGCGCTGACCGTGAATTCTTGATTCAACTCGGTCGTGTCAAAGATGCGTTCGAACTCGATAAGATGTTCTTCCTCGTCAATGCGATTGATCTCGCTGCTTCAGAAAGCGAACGTCAAGATGTCTTGAACTATGTCGCTACGGAACTGCAACGCTTCGGGATTCGGTCGCCCCGACTGTATGGAGTCTCGAGCTTACAAGGACTCGCCGAAAAGCAGCAAGAGCGAACGGATTCAATTTCCGGTTTACCCGAGTTCGAGGAAGCATTTCATCAATTCCTAGCGGAGGACTTAACCGGTCTTGCTAAAGTATCGTTGTCTGAGCAGACGGAAAAGACCGTCGAGCGCCTCGAACGGTTCATCGTTGCGACTGAAGCAAACCTCCTGCGAAAAGAAGAACGGCTGGCTGAACTGTCTACTTTAGAACAGCAGGTCACCGATCGTTTCGAGGACAATCGTGCTACTTTGATCGAACCTGCACTCAAAGCAGAGATTCATGAACTGTTGCACCATGTCGTACAACGCATTTATTACCGTTTCCCTGACTTCTTCAAAGAAGCCTATAATCCCGTTCGTTTTGCTCAGACGAGTAAAGGAGTAGCACTACAGGAGGCCTTGACGGAACTGTTGACATTCCTACGGTTCGACTTTGAGCAGGAGCTCCGGGTCACGCATTTCCGCATCGACCAATGGCTCGAAGCGGCCTTAGTCCGTCGTCAGCAAGAGGAGCAACAGTTGCTTGAGCAATGGAACGAATCCTTCCAGCTGGCGCCTGTCACGGTCTCTCGGTTGAACGAAATGACGTTCGACGGACCCTTCGAGGATGCAACCCCTTATATTGGTGTCAAACGCCACTTCCGGAATGCGAAAGCCTTCTTTGAGAAGAATGAGAAAGAACAACTGAAGGAAGAACTGGCGACGTTAACTAAACAAGAAGCACTCGCATACACTACTGCTCAAGAAGAGCGTTTGCTGACAGTCGCGACGGCACATCTAGATGTCTCTTTAACATCCCTTTCAGAGCACCTGTTACGCCAAGCACTCGAACAACTCGAGAGTGAACGTGCGACGTTACAGGCACAAGAGACACTGACACCTTATAAACAAGCTGCCGCAAAAATTCGCAATCTGACGCAGCACGTCACGTCATGAAACATGATCAATCCATACAAAAGACCGGAGCGCGACGCGTTCCGGTCTTTTGTATTTTCTTCACCGCACAGGCGTTGGCCAGAACGATTGAAAATAGTGGACGATGTATTGATGGACGTGCCGGACGACTGGGCGTAATTCTGTCCCGACAAGTCGGTTCAACGAGACATCCCATAACATCGGCGGCTCGAACGGGATGATTTTAATGTCATCCGCATGATGAAACCGCAGAATCGGTTCCGGTAGGATCGAGATGACGTCGAGTTCTTGAACCATCCCGATCAACAAATCCCATGCACCAGACATGAAGAAGATATTCGGTTCTTGCTGCACTTTGCGAAACTCCGATAGTATTTGATGATGTAACATGAATCGATCATTTAAGATGACGAGTGGTTCATTTCCGATATCACTATAAGATAGAGCTTCTTTTGCTTGAAACGGATGATTTGGGCGAACGGCAACGACGACTTCATCTTCAATCAATCGAAAACGTTCAATGCCATAGGATTCACCTGGTTCGATCAAAATGGCCAAATCGAGTTCTTCAAGTAGCAGTCGACGTTTGAGTTCAAACGCCCCTTCTTCGATGATTTCGAGTTCAATCCCAGGATGTTCCGCCATGAACTTCGGGATTAACTGTGAAAATAACACAGGAAGAATGACAGGCGGGATTCCGAGACGGACTCTCCCTCGGACGACGTTTGAGCGTTCGCGCAGATGCCCCATCAATGCTTGATGACGTGTCAGAACGATCTTCGCATCTTCATACAATTGACATCCCGTTTCCGATAACCCTGTCAACCGTCCGTGCTTTCGAATGAATAGTTCCACTTGCTCCAGCTGTTCGAAGTCGCGAATCATCTGACTAAGCGCCGGTTGCGAAATCGACAAGTGTTTCGAAGCACGCGTTAAGTTATAGCCTTGCTCGACAATTGTCGTAAAAAAAAGTAACTGTCGAATATCCACTTACATCTCTCCTTATTCATCAAACCAACGATTTTTTTTGAAGAACAGAATCATCACTAAAGCAAGGAGTCCCATTGCCCCTAACGTCACGAAATAACCATACCGGGTGGTCAGTTCTGGCATATGTTCAAAGTTCATGCCATATATACCAGCGATGAACGTCAACGGCATGAAAATCGTCGTAAAGATCGTTAACGTCTTCATGATGCTATTCATCCGGTACGAATTGAGGGAAATGAAGTTATCCCGAAACTCAGATGTCATCAATCGGTTGTATTCAATCATTTCGGATAACTTTAGTAAATGATCATACAAATCGCGAAAGAATGCTTGCTTCTTCGGATGAATCGATAACCGCTTCGATTCGACGACCCGATACAATAAGTCCCGCATCGGCATGACTGTCCGCGAGATTCGAAGTAACTGCGCTCTTAGTTCGAAAATTTCTTCCATCAACCGACGATCGTTTCCGCGTGATCGATAGCGTTCCTCAAGCGCAAACAATTCATCTTCTGTCGCATGGACGATCGGAAAATAACCGTCGACGATCTTATCCATGATTTTATGTACGAGATCGACCGTTTCTTGTGTGTGTAGGCAATGACTGTATTGTTCAAACACGATGTCAATTTCCGGCGAGGATTGCTCATGGTAGCTAACAAGATGCCGATCACTTGCGAACAAATTGATTTCACGACTCATCAACGTTCCTTCATCAAGTGCATGAAGGACAAAAAAACTATGATCCGCATAATACTCGAGCTTCGGACGTTGTAAATAATGAAAACAGTCTTCAATCGCCAGCGGATGAAAATCAAAGGCATCGATCAATTTTTGCTTTTCTGTATCTGTCGGTTGATTAAAATCAACGAAATAGCGTTTGATACCCGGCTCTTGTATCCGAAATATATCATCTGTCAAAATGATCGTATCGTTCGCATCGATCAATATACAACGAATCAAGTTCCTCTCCCCCCTTTTATTATTTAAGCGTACTATATTTTTTCAAATGCAACAAAAAAAGGATTCCAGAAAGGGAATCCTTTTTCTTATGAACGATCAACCATGTTCAATATAAAAACCGCTCCAATATACTTGACGATACGTAAATTCTTTACCGCTTTTCGTCGTTACAAGCATTTCATCTTCTGCCATGACGGCGATTTTAATCGGAACTTCACCGTGATCCGTCAAATAATTGAGGATCTCAAGGTGTCGATTCAACCAGAGACGACGACGGAACCATCGAAAACGACTAAACGCTGCACTGAAGTGGAGTAAAGCGAGTGACAGAATAATCAAGGCAAATGGAAGTGGAATATCGAACAAAGCAATCAAATATACATCTGCGATGAGTAAAGATAGCGAGAGACCCATTTCCGTCATTTCCATAAAAGATGCTTTATAGGTCGCGAAGTAGGTCATCACGCGAAACAACAAGATGACCGTTAGATACGGTACGAAATACATTTGAAACACATGGTCCGTGCCACTGTTGACGAACATGAGCAGTGGCAGGAAGAATAGCAATTTCCAGATTAGGATGGCGGAATAAAATAAAGTATGATCCGTGTAGCGTTTGCGTACGATGGCTTGACTCATATTCATTGCCTTCCCCTCCTTCATGATGGACCGTTTCAAAGTCAATGATGACAGGACATGATGCCTATAAGGGTATGTTTCCAAATTCAACTGTTTCTAATCATCTAATTCACAGTTTATAGAAACTGTATATTTAGTATACGTGATTGGTTTCGAAAAAGTTCACTTTCCCCATCATTTCCCATTATTCGATGTGCTACCGATCCGATTCTCACTCTTGCTAGTCGCCCGGATCTTCTACTGCTACAATATAAGATATTCCAATTGAATAGAATCGAGTTGAATTTTTCATGTACACCCATATCATTGTCGGTGCCGGAATTCTTGGTGCCTCGACAGCTTATCATTTATCAAAGGCTGGTGAACGCGTCTTACTCGTTGATCGGAAGGAACCCGGTCGCGCCTCCCATGCGGCAGCGGGCATCATCTGTCCATGGATGACACAACGACGCAATAAAGCATGGTACAAGTTAGCGAATAACGGTGCTCATTTTTACAAGACATTGATTCCTGAACTCGAAGCACTCGGCGAGACGAGCACAGGTTATCAGCAAGTTGGAGCGATCGCCTTACACGAAACATCAAAAATCGATAAGATGGAGACGATTGCGCAAAACCGCTTTCCAGAAGCCCCTGCCATCGAACGGATCGAACGACTCGATCAAGAACGTGTCAAAACGCTGTTTCCGCTCGTTGAACAGATCGAAGATGCCTTATTCGTCTCTGGCGGTGCACGTGTTGATGGACGTGCCTTATGTGCCGCTATGATCCGTGGGGCTGTCGAACACGGTGCGACTGTACTAGAAGGAGATGCTTCTCTTGTCGTAGACAAAGGAGTCGTCACCGGTATAACCATGGAAAACGAACAGTACTCGGCAGACCACTTCATTTTAACGGCAGGCGTTTGGTTGAATGACCTTCTTCGGCCGCTTGACCTTAAAATCGATTTGCACCCAGAGAAGGGACAAATCCTACAACTCGACTTGACGGATTCTACATCAACGACGTGGCCTGTCGTCATGGGACAACGCGGATTGTACCTGGTTTCGATCCACGAAAAGAAACTGATCGTCGGTTCGACACACGAGAAACAGACCGATTACAACTTAAAGCCGACCGTCAAAGGAATGTATGCTTTATTGAATCGTGCTTTACCTGTCTTACCAAGTCTCGAGGAAACGACAATTGATGAACTCCGTATCGGCTTACGTCCCTATACAAAAAACTCGTTACCAGTAATCGGACCGCTTCAAAATCATCCAAACGTGTTCTTAGCAAACGGACTCGGCGCATCCGGTTTGACGATTGGACCTTATCTCGGTAGCCAATTAGCGAAGCTTGCAAATCATCAAACGCTTGATATCGAATGGCAGACCTATGAGCCGACATACGTCTCTTTCGACTCCTAACTCACTTTATGCTTTTTGAAAGGAAGTACGTCATTGTCCATGAAACCAGTAGTTTCACTTGAATTATTTGATGCTTTAGATATTCGTGTCGGTACGATCCAGTCGATTTCGAATCGCACGGATGGCTCAATTCAGCTTGAGCTACAATTCGACGGATTTACACGTTCTTTTTCACTCGCTTGGGATTCACTACGACCTGATGTCCACGAGCTGCTTGGAAAACAAGCGATTGCTGTACTCAACGTACCTGGTCGTACGCCAGAAGAGTCCGGACGAGTACTTGAGATTGGGCGTTCAGAGCAATGGATGCCGATTCTCGTCGTGCCGGAACATCCGATTCCGGAAGGTGCACGGATCGAATAAGACACTTTAACCTATGAAAAACACTCCCCAGTCATGCTTTTAACGGAAGCTTACGTGTAGGAGTGTTTTTTAGTTATGACGCCGTTACATTTTTTCTAAATAATGCACGCTAAATCTTTTGTCATCATCAATCCAGCAATTGACCGGATGAAAACCACTTTGACGAGCGAGTGTCTCAAACTCTTCTTTACTGTATTTATAGGAGTTCTCCGTATGAACCGTCTCCCCCTGTTTAAACGGAACCGTCACGTCTCCGACTTGTACTAATTGATCAAGTTGACTCCGAAGATGCATTTCAATTCGTCCTTTTTCTTCATTATAAAAAGCATGATGTTTAAATCGGGTCACATCAAACGTTCCATCGAGCATTTGGTTCAAGTGCGTCAACATGTTCAAATTGAATGCTGCCGTGACACCGGCTGCATCGTTATAAGCACGTTCAAGGACATCGATCGATTTTTTTAGATCAACGCCGATCAAGAATCCATCTCCACTTTCAAGGATCCGCGATGAATGACGTAAAAAGTGCATCGCTTCCTCCGGTTCAAAGTTCCCGATCGTCGAACCCGGGAAAAAGATGACCCGTTTTTGAGACTCCTCTACCGGTAAGGAAATGGCTTGTGAATAATCACCACAAACAGCTTTAATATGCAATGCAGGATACCGCTCCGATAATTGACGAGCAGATTCCATCAAAAAGTCTTTTGAGATGTCGATCGGCATGTACGTATCCAAGTGCGTAAACGTCTCAAGCAACATCTGGATTTTACGACTGCTTCCACTTCCATATTCGATCAGCGTATGCACATCCCCAATACTCTGAGCGATTTCCGCTCGGTGTTGCTCCAAGATAGCAAGTTCCGTTCTTGTCGGATAATATTCCGGTTGTTGCGTGATCTGCTCGAACAACTGGGAGCCGATATGATCATAAAAGTATTTCGCCGGTAAGACTTTTTGTTCGCGCATCAGACCTTCGATGACTTCTAAACGCATGTTTTGTTGCGGAGTATATAAGTCGTAGCCAATGACCGTCTCGCGCATCACATGTCACCCGCCAATCGGAAGCCGCCAAATAACCAGCGTTTATCGGGTGGGAAGAAGTTTCGGTACGTCTCGCGAATATGATCGTCAGGCGTCACGCACGCTCCTCCACGTAGTACCATTTGATTACACATGAACTTCGCATTGTACTCTCCAAGTGCTCCCTCGAGTGGTTTACTGCCTGGGTACGAACTATAAGGACTTGATGTCCATTCCCAGACGTTACCGAACATGCTCGCAAGTGTCGTCTCTGACTCTTTGACTACGACTGGATGAAACGTACCATTTCCCATCATGTTGCGCTTCGTAACGGAATCGACTTGACGAGAAGCCCATTCCCATTCCGCTTCTGTCGGCAAACGCTTCCCTTTAAAACGGCTGTAAGCATCCGCCTCATAAAAGCTAACGTGACAGACTGGTTCGTCGAGCCGCAATGGTTCGACGCCATTCATCGTAAAGATCGTCCATTCTCCCGCGTCATCCTTCATCCAATATAATGGCGCTTTCCAGCCTTCTTTTTGAACCGTTGCAAAGCCATCAGATAACCAATACTCTGACTTTTCATAGCCACCTGCTTCAATAAATGCCAAATACTCCCCGTTCGTGACAGGACGTGTCGCTAATTCAAACGGATGCAGCCACGTTTTATGGCGCGGACTCTCGTTATCAAACGCAAAACCGTCTCCTGTATGACCAATCTCGACGAGTCCTTCCTCAAATGGGATAAAGGATGTTTCCATGAGTGCATTTTCAGGCACGTCCAGTTCTAACGACTTTGACTGATAGGCAGGTAATAACGGATTCGTGAAAAAGTTATACTTCACGTCCATCAAAATCAATTCCTGATGTTGTTGTTCGTGTTGTAGTCCCATCTCGACCAATGCTTCGATTTTTCGTTGGTCTTCTGGAGTCCGTTCTTCTTTCAAGAACTCGATCATTTGTCCATCGACATATGCCCGGTAAGCGATGATGTCCTCGACGGTCGGACGTGACAACATTCCCCGTTGTTGACGAGGTTGATAAGGTCCGATTGAATTGTAGTACGAGTTAAACAAATAATTGTATTTCGGATGGAAGACTTGATAGTTTTCACTATATTCCTGTAGTATCATCCGTTCAAAAAACCAAGTCGTATGGGCAATGTGCCATTTTGGCGGACTCACGTCTGAACTAGCTTGAATGATGAAATCCTCTGCTTCGAGCGGTTCGATTAAGGCGATCGTTTGGTTGCGAACGGTTGCGAATTTTTCAATTAAGTACGATGTCGTTTCAAATAGCATGTCAATCACTCCCTATCCAAAATATTCCGAATTTTTCGGTCCATTTGACTTATACCCCTCCTATGGAAGAGTTATGCTAAGGAAACAAAAAAAGTCCGCTCTGTTAAGAGCGGATTCATCATATTTAAAATACTTTATCACCGTTGAAAATCGAGTTTTTGACGACGACGTAGTCGACCGTCCGAATCGCCTTCAATTTATTTCCACCAGCGTATGAGATCGCTGATTGCAAATCTTGCTCCATTTCAATCAATGTATCTGCTAGACTTCCTTTATGCTCGACGAACATCTTTTTCCCTTCAACATTCTTGCGTTCGCCTTTTTGGAACTCAGAAGCAGAACCGAAATATTCCTTGACGAGCACCCCGTCCACTTCATGTGTCTCACCAGGCGATTCTTCATGCCCTGCGAAAAGTGAACCGATCATGACCATCGAAGCACCGAACCGAACCGACTTCGCGATATCCCCATGCGTCCGAATACCACCATCGGCGATAATCGGTTTGCTTGCTGCCTTCGCACACCAACGAAGTGCTGCGAGTTGCCAACCACCTGTACCGAAACCTGTTTTAATTTTCGTGATACAAACTTTACCTGGTCCAATCCCGACTTTTGTTGCGTCTGCTCCTGCGTTCTCAAGTTCGCGTACCGCTTCCGGTGTACCGACGTTTCCAGCAATAACGAAACTTGTTGGCAAAAGCGATTTGATGTGGCGAATCATCTGAATGACTGCTTCCGAATGACCGTGTGCGATATCAATCGTGATGTATTCAGGAGTTAGTCCCTCTGTCGCGAGCTGTTCGATCAGCTGATATTCTTCTTCCTTGACACCGACGCTAATCGAAGCGAACAGTTGACGCTCTTGCATCATACGAACGAACGCTAGACGTCGTGCCGGTTCGAATCGATGCATGATATAGAAATAATCGCCTTCAGCTAAGAACAAAGCAATCGATTCATCAATGATCGTTTGCATGTTTGCGGGTACGACCGGAAGCTTGAAACGACGACCGCCGAACTCGACTGACGTATCACATTCCGAACGACTACCAACGATTGATTTTGCTGGAATTAATTGAATATCTTCATAATCGAATACTACATCCATGAATAACACCTCTAATTACGAATATTTTTTATATATCGGCAATAATCATTCGCCCATTGACTACTATAACGAACTGTTATCATAGTGTCAAAGAAATTTTCGTGTTTTTAAGGTTTTTCATGAACTTTTTTAGTTAACAAAAAAATAATGTTCGGATTTTAACAATATTGTTGTTGTAAATCAGTCAACCACTGCTCTTCCCAATCGAAATAACTCGATGCCTCCGATTTCTCAAACACTTGATCAGGATAAGGCAAGGCAAGTGGCGGACGCTCATTTTTTGGAAAATAAGCCAGTTGCTTAGATTCCCCATCAATGGCCTCGAGCTTCCCACTGACTACCTCACATTCGAACATCGTTGCTACATACTCGACCTCGTTTCCGTCAGGATACGTAAGTCGAAACGATTTCCCACCAAATGTCGCGATTAGTCGGACGGGTCGAACGAATAGACCCGTTTCTTCATAGACTTCGCGAATGACTGCTTGTGCAGGGGATTCTCCTAGTTCAATCGCCCCGGCAGGCAAACTCCAAAACGGACCACCTGGATCCTGAAAAAGGATATGCCCTGCTTCGTTTCGAATGATTGCTGCGACGCATGGTGTAAACAGACATTGTGTTCCGACATGTCGCCGTAGATTGGCATAATAATCAGAGATTGGCATGACCTGACTCCTCCCGGTCTTCTTTTAATAGAGCAAACAAAATAAAATCTTCCCAGGCATCATTGATGAAGAGGTTTTGCTTCGCGATTCCTTCTTTACGAAATCCGACTTTTTCAAGAACACGAATCGATCCGACGTTCGCCGGCATGACCTCAGCACGAATACGGTGTAACTGATGGACATCAAATAGATGGTCTACGAACAATCCGACCGCTTGAGCCATATATCCTTTTCCACCATAGACGGCATCTAACTGATAGCCGATCATGCACGTCTCGGCTGGTCCACGCTGGATGAACATCGCTGAGACATCGCCAATCAATTGATCGGTCTCTGATAAAAAAACACCGTAAGCATAATAAGCATCTTGTTTCATCAACTCTTGATGACGAAAAATTCGTTCCCGCTGCCCCTCTAACGTGTACTGTTCGGGTAACGGCTTAACTGGCATCCAGTATTCGAAGTGTTCACGATTTCGTAAGTTCATCTCAAGAAGAACTGCCGCATCATCTAAGACATACGGGCGAATATATATAGGTAACATCATTTTTCCTCCTTTTGATTATTATCTTTAGTTCAAGAAGTTTGGGTGTTTCATAATTCATCCAGCGGGAATCTACATAATAGTTCCATTACATTACTGTGACAGCATACTATAGAGAAAACTGTCGAAGAAGGAGTGACCTATGTATTCAGACACTGATTTGCTCAATCAAATCAAACAGCGTGATTCTGTCGCGCTCGAACGATTATACGATCGTTACGAAAAAACACTCTTTCTTTTATTTCGTCGTACACAGGTCGATGAAGCACTTATTCATTCTGCAATGACCGAATTATTCCGCACTGTTTGGGAACAACCGACACGTTACCCGAACTTCCAAGGATTCATTTTGCATACATTACGACAACTCAGTAGTAAAAGAGAACATATTCCGACTTAATTGAAAGAATCAGTTATACTCTTTCGACACAGGTAAAATGAACCCTTTAATTCAATGATGTATTTAGAGAAGAACAGCTTACTTTGTTCTTTTTTTGTTTTGTCCTTTCTTTTTCGATACGGGCATGCTATATTATTAAGTAATTATTGTTGTTCGGTGGAGATACGAAGTGTTTCACTTTATATTCGATGAAATTGATCACGGTAGTAATAATCAGTGTGCCAGTCACACGCAGGAGGCAATACACATGGAACAAGGTAAAGTAAAATGGTTTAACGCAGAAAAAGGATTCGGCTTCATCGAGCGCGAAAGCGGAGACGACGTATTCGTACACTTCTCAGCAATCCAATCTGAAGGTTTCAAATCACTTGACGAAGGTCAAGAGGTTTCTTTCGAAGTTGAAGAAGGTCAACGCGGACCACAAGCAACTAACGTTGTAAAACTTTAATTTCTTTTAGACCCTGCTCCGGCAGGGTCTTTTTTTGTTTAAATATGCTACACTGGCGATTCAAGAAGAAAGGAGATGTAACATGACACTCGAACAAACCGTGCAACATCTTAAAGATGCTATGCTAAAAGGAGATTCATCAAAAGTCTCACATCTATTATCTCCCGAATTCACGTTCATCGATGCGTTAGGGCGATCGTTCGACGCCGAAACGTATCTTGATCATTACGTTGACCCTGCGAATATCCGCTGGTTATCCCGGACCGATGATTTTTCATACATTGATCACTTTGAAGATACAGCGATTCAGTATAGTTTAATAGAAGATCGTTTTGAATACGGGGCAACTCAATACGTAGGACGTTTCCGGATCGTATCAATCTATCGTGCTACGTCAGATGGTTGGAAATGGCACTTTGGTCAATTAACATCTCTTGATCCGTCGTGATGGATTCAAGAGATGTTTTTGTTTTCATTTTCCATTCATCGTTAGTTAGAATTGCTTCTCATTTTTCATTCCGTTACACTTGAGTGGTACATATTTTCTGAAAATTCAAGAAGGAGTGTATCCCATGACGGTTTATAACTTTTCTGCCGGTCCTGCAGTCCTTCCTGCCCCGGTCTTAATGAAGGCTCAATCCGAGCTACTTAATTATGAAAATTCAGGACAATCGGTTCTTGAAATGAGTCATCGTTCGCCAATCTTCGAATCAATTCGAGATGCAGCCGAACAATCATTGCGAAGGCTCATGTCGATTCCTGATACGTACTCCGTCTTGTTTCTTCAAGGTGGAGCTACACTTCAGTTCGCGATGTTACCCCAAAATTTAGCGACGAAGACCGGACGGATTGATTTCATCGATACCGGTGGCTGGTCGACCAAAGCAATTGCGGATGCCAAACAGTATGCGACGGTTAATGTCCTCGCCTCTTCTGCTGATCACGGTTATCGCTTCATCCCAGAAGGTCCGTTCGCGTCATCAGCCGACTATTTGCACATCACTTGGAACAACACGCTCGAAGGAACGACGTATCACACACCGCCTCACGTCGATGCGCCACTCGTCGCCGACGTTTCTTCTTCCATTTTGTCTGAATCTTTGCCAATCGAGGCATTTGATGTGTTGTACGCCGGTGCTCAAAAAAACCTTGGCGTCGCCGGTTTGACGGTTGTCATTGTAAAAAATGAGCTACTTGATCGTGTTCCGGATACGATTGGTACCTATTTACGGTATGACATTCATGCAAAACAACGGTCTTTGTATAATACACCACCGACATTCAGTCTTTACATGACGAAATTGGTGCTCGATTGGATTGAAAAGACGGGACTCGAGACGATTGAGTCAAGAANNGGAAACGTCTCACAAGCACGAATGTTATATGAAGCAATTGATCAATCCACTTATTTTCATAATCATGTAACCATCAAGGATCGAAGCCGGATGAACATTCCATTTTCGACTGGAAGTGAGACGGAAGACGCTACTTTCTTGAACTTCGCTGCGCGTCACGATCTAATCAATCTTGCCGGACATCGCTCGATCGGCGGGATGCGGGCGAGTCTCTATAACGCCATGCCGACTGAAGGGGTCGAAGCACTAATTCATATCATGCACCGTTTTGAACAGGGGGAACGTTAAATGTATCAAGTCCAACTATGGAATGATCTATCGGATAAAGGATTAAAACGATTCACAGACGACTATCACGTTCAGCGAGAAACAGAACAACCAGATGCCTTTCTCGTCCGCAGCAAGGATTTACATGATATGCGCTTTCCGGACAGTCTTAAAGCCGTAGCCCGAGCTGGCGTCGGCGTCAATACGATTCCACTCGATCAACTTGCGAACCGCGGGATTCCCGTCTTTTCGACACCAGGCGCTAATGCAAATGCCGTCAAGGAACTTGTCATCGGCAGTTTATTCTTAACGGCGCGAAAGCTCGTCCCTAGTCTGCTTTGGACGAACAACTTACGCGGACCGGATATTCCGGAGCGGATTGAAGCGAACAAAAAACAATTTGTCGGAACGGAGTTGCTCGGGAAACGAATCGGGATCGTAGGACTTGGAGCAATCGGCGCGAACTTAGCCAACACTCTCCATGAGCTTGGCATGACCGTTACAGGCTATGATCCACATATGTCCGTTGAGTCCGCTTGGCGTGTCTCAAATCAAATTCAGCGGGCAACACAGCTCGAAGATCTGCTCGCGACAAGCGACTACATCACCTTGCATCTTCCGCTCGTTGACGCAACGACAGGTTTACTCGATGCATCACTCTTGTCGAAGATGAAGCACGGCGCGACTTTGCTTAACTTCTCACGTGGCGAACTCGTCGATGAACAAGCATTAGCCGATGTACTCCGGTCTGGTCGTCTGGCTAATTATGTGACGGATTTCCCGAATGCCTTCATCTTGTCTCTTCCACGGGTCATCGCTTTGCCACATATCGGGGCATCAACGAGTGAAGCGGAGGAAAACTGTGCCATCATGGCGGTCGATCAACTGCGTCTTTTCCTTGAGACAGGAAACATCCGCAATGCTGTCAATTTCCCAGCCGTCGAGTTACCGTTCACCGGAAAACGACGGATTACGATTGCTCACCACAACATTCCGAACATGGTCGGTCAAATCGCCTCCGTGTTAGCGCAAGAGTCGATCAATATCGCGAATATGATCAACGGTAGTAAAGATGCCATTGCCTATACGATCATCGATATCGATAACCATGCAGACGAATTGATTTCGCTCGACCGACTGAATCAGATTCCTGGCGTCTTGAAAACACGTCTACTCTAAAAGGAGTGATCCCCATGCCAACGTTTGAACCTTTTGCAGCGTTACGTCCGGATTCAAAATATGCAGCAGACTTTGCTGCTTTGCCCTATGATGTTTATTCTCGCGAAGAAGCACGATCTGAGATTCGTCGTCATCCGCTGTCTTTTTTACGGATCGATAAAGCAGAAGCCACGCTTCCGTCATTAATCGCTGAAGATGATCCACGCGTTTATCAGCAAGCAGCTCTTGCCTTCGAAGAGAGTCAAACAAACGGCATCTTACAGCTCGACACGGACGAGACGTATTACATTTATCAACTGTCTGACGGGACACATATCCAATCCGGTTTCGTCGGATGTGTTTCCGTTAACGATTATGAAACGAATCAAATTCGTAAACATGAGTTCACGCGTCCGGACAAAGAGCGAGATCGTGTCCGACATGTCGAACATCTAAATGCTCATACGGGACCGATTTTACTTGCCCATCAAACGGATGCCCAGCTTCAAGAAATCGTCTCGACGATTACTGCAGGTGATTCTCTATACGACTTTACTGTCGATGGGGTCACACACCGAATTTTTAAAGTCATCGATCGCCATCATCTGTTGACGATCGGAAGCCAGTTCGCGCGCCACGACGCCCTCTATATCGCTGATGGTCACCATCGTGCTGCGGCGGCAGCCGTCGCTGCTAGTCGGACGGATCAGGAAGAAGCCCAACGCTTCCTTGGTGT
>NZ_DJUM01000023.1:99871-100254 GCF_002440475.1 Exiguobacterium sp. UBA6282
AAAGGACGTGCCGAACAAACAAAACGTCACCAAATCGAGATGTATCTCAACCGGCAATGGTATACCCTTTCCTACGATTCTGAACGAACAGGGACGAAAGCGAATCTCGACGTCTCGATTTTACAAGAAGAGTTGTTGACACCGTTACTTGGTATCGAAGATCCACGGACGGACGCACGTATCCAGTTCGTCGGTGGTCATAAGGGGTATGCCGGCCTTGAGCAAATCGTGGATTCCGGACATGCCGCTGTCGCTTTTCACTTGCATCCGACTTCGATCGAAGATTTAATGGCTGTGGCTGATGCGGGAGAAGTAATGCCGCCGAAGTCGACTTGGTTCGAACCGAAACTCCGGAGCGGTTTACTGATCCATCCGTTTGATTC
>NZ_DJUM01000050.1:0-8955 GCF_002440475.1 Exiguobacterium sp. UBA6282
CCAGTTCAAGCTGTTCTTTCGCTTTTAACACTCGTTGACGATCAGATGTCGTACAACCGACGACAAGAACGACACCATCCGTTAGTTTCGAAGTAATCCGACTATCGGCGACTTGCAACAATGGTGGTGCGTCAAAGATGATGATGTCGAATTCTTCGCGTAGTTGTTCCGTTAGATGTTCCATCGCACGTGACGACAAGAGCTCCGCTGGATTCGGCGGAATCGGACCGGCTGTCAAAATTGATAGGTTATCGACTTTCGTTGGTAAGATGGCTTTGTCTTTTTCCGCTTGGCGTGTCAAAAGACTCGAAAGTCCAAGACCATTCGCAACACGGAACGTATAATGAACCGTTGGGCGACGCATATCCGTATCGATAATCAATACTTTTTTCCCTTGTTGCGCGTAAGCNNGCCATGAATTCAATGTTCGTCCGGATTGTTCGATACTGCTCAGCAACAGGTGACTTCGGTTGCGTGACCGTAATCAGTTTCCGTGCATCTTTGTTCATTTTGCTCTTCTTAGCCATATTGTTTGACCGCCTCTCGTTTTGCTGCTTTTGACGATGACTTGAATACTTTACTGTCGATATCCGGGATACTACCGAGTACCGGGAGATCAAGAATTTGTTGGACCTGATCTTCTGTCCGGATGCGACGATCGAGTACTTCACGTAAGAACGCAAGACCGACACCGAGTAAGAATCCAACAACTGCTGCGATCGCTGTGTTTAAAATGATATTCGGACTAACAGGTGAAGTTGGGATGCCTGATGTCGACAAGACGGTAACGTTATCAACGCTCATTAATTTTTGCACATCTGAACTAAAGACTTCTGCGATCGAGTTTGCCAAGTTTGATGCAAGTGCCGCATCCGTACTTTGGACCGAGACGTTAATGACCTGTGAGTTTTGTTCACTTTCGACTGTGACCATCTTGTTCAAAGCATCTACGTTTGTTGGTGCGTTTGGAACTTCTTGTTGAACCTGTTCTAAAATCGCTGGGCTTTTAATGATGACCCGATATGTATTAACCAATGTGACAGACGACTGGACGGATTGTGCATCGATGACTTCATTGTCTTGTTTCTTTGGTGTGACGAGAATTTGTGTTCCTGCTTGATATGTCGGTTTGATCAAAAAGCTACTGACGGCAAATGAGATGAGCGCGGCGACAATCGTCAACGCCAAGATGCGCCAGAACGATTTACGTAAAATCGAAAATAATTCCTGCAAGCTAATCGTTTCATTCATGGTCTAATTATTCTCCTTTATTTGTCTAATTCAGTGACTTTCCTACATCAACTAGGACTCAGTATAACAAATATTTGGGAAATGGTTGATGTTTTTTTAGGAAATGACATACGTTTATTGAAAAACATTGCGTATAATAAAAGATGAATTGTTACTTTTTACATTCATTTCCGTATCTCGACATAGGAGGAATTTCTTTATGCATCGCTCGCTACAAGCGCTTCAATTCTATACTTCTCACTCAAAAGAAGACATCATACGACTTCATGAACGGATCCGTTCGAGTCTTGCTTCGACGGAATCCTTGACGGATACGATGATCCGAATTACCGGTCAACCGCCGCTGATTCCTTATGACGAAGATACCGTCACGGTCGACGAATGGAATGCATTCCTCGCTGGAAAACATCATGCGACACTAGCAGATTTTTACGGTACGTTGGTTGCTCGTCCAATCTTGGACGAAGATGGTCCACTTCCGGACGAGGAAGAAGAACCACTTCCCACTCTGTCACGGAGTCATCGTGAACCGGAACCAAAACGACGTAAAAAAGAGAAAGAAATCAAGCATGCTGGAGCAAAACGATCATTACCTTGGGGCTGGATCGCACTGTTAATTCTTTGTTTCTTACTTGGCGCTGGTGGAACCTATGTCTATTCGACGTACTTCGCAGGTTCTGCAGATACGACACCAAAAGCGACTGTCGAAAAACCAGTCACGGTTGAAAAAACGAAAGAAAAGAAACCAAAAGCAACAAAAAACACTACAGCTGTTGATGACGTTTTGTATGTTAAAACACGTTCCAGTAACATCTACCGAGAAGAAGCCATGACGACATTACTCTACGAAGCTGACTTCGGTGATGGATATCGTATCGTCAAGAAAAAAGACGGTGTGACTGAAATTGAATTATCGGATGATTTAACTGGATTCATCAAAACAGTCGATACGACAAAACGACTTGCAGGTGAACCACTCGCTGACGAAACACTCTTGACGTGGGCGAACGATAACCTCGATACAAGTTTTGTTACCGGGACCCTCATTGACCTTATCGGCAAAAGTAGTGAAGAACTGAATAGTCTTTATGGACCAGCTGATCGGACCTTCAATGATGAATTGCATGACTATCTATTCTACGGAAAGCACTTTTTTGTCTTGAAGGACAACAAAGTCATCGCCATTGACTGGACGGAGACGAACATTACGAATGAGCAATTAGCCTCACTCGCTCCGCTTCAACTCGAAACGGATACAACCGGACTCGTCACAAGTAACTCGTATCGTCTTCAGCGTTTTGCGAAAGACGGAACAATCAGTCGGATTCGTCTAGCTGAACAATCGTTTTAAACGAAAAGCACCAAATCCTCACGGATTCGGTGCTTTTTATCATTCCATATCGAGTGAATAGCGTAATGCCGTTTGTGTTTCTTTCAGCGAATCGTCTGTCGGGTGCCAGTAATAGATTCCGTCACCTTCTTTTCCACCCGTGCCTTCAAGCTTGAGGTTCTTCTGGTTACGGAAGGCATCCATATAATCAAATGCGAGTGTCCGCATCGGTTTGAACGAAACGTTCGTTTGTGCGTTCTTCCCGACGACATCCATGATGGCGTTGAAGTTACTGACTGAAACGTCGGACGACAATTTGTTCGCAACTTGGGCGATGACTTCCCGCTGGCGCATCTGTCGACCAAAGTCACCACGTGGATCTTCATAACGCATCCGTGTGAACTTTAATGCTGATTTTCCATCTAAGTTGACTTTACCGACCGGGAAGTGTGTCCCGCTGACGGTAAAGTCCAAATCATTATTGACCGTCACCCCACCGACGGCATCAACTAGAGACGTAAATCCTTCCATGTTGATTTCCGCATAATAGTTGATCGGGATATTGAGGAATTTTTCGACCGTCTTGATTGTCATCTCTGGTCCACCAAATGCGTACGCGTGGTTGATTTTATCATTCGTCCCATGACCGACGATATCAACCTTTGTGTCCCGGGGAATACTGATCAAGCGACTTTCATTTCGTGTCGGGTTCAGTGTCATGACCATGATTGAGTCACTACGCCCCCGCTCGCCTGGTCGTTGATCGACACCAAGTAATAGCACCGAGACCGGCTTTTGCTCTTCGACGACTTTATCTCCCGTATTCTTAACGGGCGACTGAATTTTTTTGACCGTCTGGTCGACTTGATAATATGTATAGCCGATGAATCCGCCGACACCGACGACGAGGACAAGTGCGATCAATAGCATGATTTTCAGTGGCGTCCAGCGTTTTTTCACCTTACGTTTTTTCTTTACTCGTTCCAACTGCGTCCATTCCCTTCTGTGTTTTGCTTCTCATTAGTATCGGTTATGCATGAAAAAACTTACAGTCCGAGTATAACGAAATTTGAGCATGATTTGTCAAAAACGGGAAAAGATGAAAAAAAGAGCCTACTACAAAGTAGACTCTTTACCTCTGAAAAGACTTAATAGAGTGGTGAATTAGCCGAAACCTTTTCAAAATCGAATACTTCAAAAACTTTTTTCTTACTGTTATAGTCGAGATTCACAACCATTCGTTTTTTAGGATCCGTTGTTTGAAAGACGTAGGCTTTTATCGATTCCGGACCCGCTACGCCGTCTTTGATTTCTTTCTTCGTAGCAATACTTGTGAAGTCGATTGTCATCAAAGTCATCCAGTCTCCGAGACCCTTTCCTGTCAGAACAGCATCTAACTGTTTTTCCGTCATGCATTCTTTTAGTTTCGCGCCTTTTACGAGTTGCATCTTACTTTCACGCGCCTCAAGCTTCGTATCTGCCGTGATATTGATGATCTTCATCGTCAAGCGATAAACCGAGTCCTTCTTTTTTGTCACAAATGTCAAATCCGTCGTCACTGGTGGCACTTTTGCTTTTGTATCAAAAAACTGATAGTTAGCGATTTTCTGGCCTTCTCCATTTGAACTCGTTTTTGCTTTTTTCTTCAGCATCGTGGAACCATTTTTTTTGATGAGTTGTGTTTTATAACTTTTTCCATACAAGACCTTTGCTGCTTGCTCCATCGTCATACCCGCTTTAAGTGCTGTATATTGATTCGTTGCTGTTGTCTCGACTTTCGTTGCAGCTGATGCCGTTCCACTAAAAAGTGTCGATCCTGCGATGACTGCTGCTACAGCCAATTTCATAAATGTCGTTTTCATCTTCCTATCCCCTTTTTAGAATGTCTCGTGATTTTCAATAATGTAGGTTTTCTTTTTCGTGTCATAGCTCATCTCAACGTAAATGCGTGATTTCGTCGATTTTTGGAAGACATACAGTTTTCCTTTAAACGCTTCAATCTCATAGGCTTTGATTTCTTTCGCACTGAAGACGCTTCGTGCATCTTCCTCAAGCAATCCAGCCCATTCCCCAAGACCAGACCCCGAGAGCAGACCATCGAGTTGTTTCTCCGTCATTCCCGTCTTGATTTTAGCGCCCGCGTTTAACTTCCGTGTACTTTCTCGGTATTCGGAATATGTATTCCGTCCCATTTCGACTTGTTTCGAAATAAGACGATACACGGAATCGTTCTTTTTCGTCATGAAACCGAGCGACATCAAAGTCGGAGGAATCTTTGCCTTCCGATCATAGATTTCGTAATAAATTTCCTTACGTTTATCTTCAACGTCCTTAAACTCTTCTTTCGTCTTCAATACTTGTGAACCGCTTTTCGTCGTTAATTGTTTTTTGTAATCTTTACCGTATAAGACTTTTGCGACTTGCTCCATCGTCATACCCGCTTTGAGTGCTGTGTATTGATTCGTTGCTGTCGTCTCGACTTTCGTTGCAGCAGATGCTGTTCCACTAAAGAGTGTTGATCCCGCGATGATTGTCGCCACCGTGATTTTCATGAATGTCGTGTTCATATTCCAAGCTCCTTTTTAATAACGATCGTGACTTTCGACACGATACGTTTTCTTTTTGGTGTCATAGATGAAAAAGACATACTGCCACTGATTCGTTGCTGTCGGAAAAACGTATGATTTCGTATGAATGATCGTCGCTTTCCCTGCTTTAATTTCTTTTTTTCGAAGGACAGATGTCGTATCAGCTAGACCGAGTGTTCCGAATGCTCCGAGTCCTTTCCCCGTCAGTAGTCGATCGACTTGTTGTTCTGTCATCCCGTTCTTGATTTTCGCACCTTTGATTAGTTTACGATCACTCGTCCGAAATCCTGCTGCCGTGTCACGCTTGAACTCCATTTGTTTCATCGTCAGCCGGTACTTTGTTCCACCTGTCTCCGTCATGAACATCAGGACACCGATTGCTGACGGGAATTCAACTTTTCGATTCACGAGATCATAGAGAAGAACGTTCCGATCCCATTCCTCCATCTCGATCTCTGTGTTCAATCGTAAAACTTGTGAACCATTTTTCATCTTCAGTTGTTTTTTGTATGTCTTGCCGTAGAGGACTTTTGCGACTTGCTCCACTGTCATCCCCGGTTTTAACGCACGATATTGTTTCGTTGCGATTGTCTCAGCCTTTGTTGCTGCATCCGCTGTTACTGGATTAAGGCAAACTGTTGCTAGAACTACTATGAGAAGGAATCGCCTCATAATCCAATTATGCATCAGAACCCACCATCTTCGGTCGCACCGGAAACCGTCATGATATCTGTGACGACATAACCTTTACCCGTATCATGCATCCTGACGCGCTTCTGCTTATTCTTTTTGTCCGTCTGGAAGATGTAAATCTTCACTTTTGCCTTTCCGAATCCAATGTTTTTCAACTCTCGTTTCGTAAAGACCGATCTATAATCCATCACAGCCCACGTCATCCAATCACCGAGCCCTTTTCCTGTCAAGACAGCATCTACTTGTTCCGTAGTCATTTCGAATCGAATCCGTTTCCCTGTCATGAGTTGTTTCGTACTTTGCCTTACGGTCTTATCTCGTTTCATGTCAACGCCTTTGAATACAAGACGATAGAGCTTGTTCTTCGGCTTTTTCATGAACATGATTTGCATGACATGCATCGGCTCTTGTTTCGTTTGATCATAGAAGAAATACTGAAGGCTATCGACAGATTCTTCTGAAATAACTTTCTTTACATCATGTTTGAGAACAGTCGATCCATTTTTCTTCGTTAAGTATTTTTGATACGACTTGCCGTACATCTGCTTAGCAAACTCCGTCACCGTCATCCCGAACGAATAGTTCTTCAAAGAATCGGTGAATTGTTGTTCGTTCTTTGTTGCCGCTGAGACCGAGCCACCGCTAAGTAATACGATTGCCATCAGACAGACGAAACTCGATTTGATCCATTTTTGCATCCATTCCACTCTCTTTCCATTCCTGTTACTTTAGTTTTTAGTCTGAATCGTCCGAATGTCACTGACTTTATAGGTTTTCGCTTGTTCGTCATACGTCAACTCGACATGTTGCCATTTATTCGTCGTCGATTTAAAGACATATTCCTTCACTCGAAACACGTCAGCAAATCCTCGTTTTTGTTCATCTAGCGTATAAGCAGACGTTGTATCCATATGACCGAGCATCGTCCAGTTGCCAAGACCCTTGCCCGTCAATTTTGCATCGAGCTCTTTTTCCGTCATCCCGTTCTTGAGTGTCGCACCTTTGACGAGCGTCCGTGTACTTTCGCGATATCCCGTCTTTGTTTTTCGTTCGATGAACAGTGCTTTTGTCACTAATCGATAGCTTGTACTCTTTTGCTTCGTCATGAACTGTAAGACAAGTTCGGTCGGGAGATCTTGTTTTGTCGAATCAGAGATGACATGGATTAATTGCTTATGTCCTTCGTCGCTTCCTTCAAAGTTGATTGGAAGCTTCAAGACAGTCGATCCGTTTCTTTTCTTGAAGTGTTTTTGATACGACTTGGCATACAGGACTTGAGCGACTTGTTCCATCGTCATTCCATTTTTTAAGCCCTTGTACTGTGTCGTCGCAAGCGTTTCTACTTTTGTTGCTGCGGATACCGTTCCTGGAACAAACAGACTAAGCAGTAATACTAAACAGAATGACCACGTGATGATGCGCTTCATACCTGCTTCCCTCTCTCTTTGATGACTCTATACATCATCATTATTCATTTTTCGTACTTCAATGAAATCCCGATTTCTGTGTCAACCTCATATCGCTTTTTCTTCGTGTTATAGGACAAGGGGACGACTTCGATTTTTTTCGAATGTGATCGGTGGAATTGATAGATTTTATAGCGTCCATTCTTCATCGGACTTTTTTTTATGACGGATGAAACGTTCCAGCTCAGATACATCGACACCTGTCCGAGCTTTTTACCTGTCACCAGTTGATTAAGCTGTTTCTCTGTCATTCCATGGCGGAGTGCCGACGATTTCACAACGGTCCGGCTATTTTCGTACAAGCCATTCTCCGTATCGCCTTGATAGTACAGCGCTTTTTGTGTCAGGTAATATGTCTTCTGATGCTGTTTCGTACTAAATTCAAGAAGTGTTGTTGTTGGAAGGTTTTTAGAGGGACGATCCAGTACATATCCGAGGGACCGATAACCTTGTTCGTTACCGGTCGTGCCCGGTTTTTTCGTAAAGACGACTCTCCCATCTTTTTTCTTGATGTACTTTCGGTACTCTTTTCCGTACATCGTATTCGCGACTTCCGTCAGCGTCATGCCGAATTTGAGTGTTTTGTACTCTTGCTTGATTTGCAGTGCTTCTTTTGAGGCTGCCGATATCGTATTCGGAATCAAGACCGACATCGCTATGATTACGAGGACGATCAGTTTTACGAGTAATTTCATTTTGATGTTTCCTTTCTCCTTGTTCCTTCATGATGACTGTTAGACATGATTGTCTGCTTATTTTGTTTTAGGTGATTCAATCGGAATGAGTCTATAGTTGTTGACCTTATATTGTTCCTGCTGATCATCGAACTTCATCGTCATATCGATTTGCTTCTTTGGATTAGAGCTTTGGAAGATATAAATCTTGATCCGTCCCTTATACTTGTACGCTTTCCGTTCCTGTTTCGTCTGGACGGATGTAAAGTCCCATGACCAACGCATGCCAACCTGACCTAACCCTTTTCCTGACAACAGTGCGTCGAGCTCTTTTTCTGTCTCATCTCCTTGAACATACGTCACATGCTTCAGTGTCCGCGTGCTCTCCCGAAGTCCTGTATTCGTATCCGCTAAAAATTGAATCGTTTTTTGTGCGAGATAATACGTTTTTCCATTTTTCTTCGTATAGAACTCAAGTGTCGTCCGACTCGGAAGGGTCTTCGATTGATTCATGAATGAATACGACCGGGACCGGTATCCTTTATCCTGCTTTGCCCAATTCGCTTTTTGCTTTAAGACCGTCGCACCATTCTTTTGTGTTAGATGCTCCTTGTACGACGAACCGTACACGACTTTTGCGATTTGTGTCAGCGTCAGTCCGAACTTCAATTTCCGATAATCGTTTAATGTTTGCTGTTCTTCTTTTGACGCTGCCTGTCCTTCGAGGGTTCCGCTCACACAGAGGACACCAATCAGGAGAACACATAAAATTCGTTTCATCGTTCGACCTACTTTCCTTATTTCACGAGCTGAACGGCACGATCAGCATTCAAGCGACCGTATCCGTAAGTCGTGTCACGGCCTTTTTTGCCGAGGTCCTTCGCTGACTTACGAAGAATCGATTCGACGTCCGTCACTTTGATACTTGGCTTCAAGCTATAGAGGACACTCGC
>NZ_DJUM01000050.1:8967-11491 GCF_002440475.1 Exiguobacterium sp. UBA6282
GGTGCGACGAGATCCAGTCCTTCGCCGTAGTTCGAGAACGATGCTCGTTTATCGAATCGATTCGTCGCCCCGACTGAGAAAACATATTTCGAGCGTGCCGGATAGGACAGTTTTGGTGCGCCTTCATTGCCAGTTGCTGCTGCGACGAAGATTCCTTTCTTACGCGCTTCCGCCAAGGCATCTTCAATCGCGAGAGAGACACCGCCACCGCCAAGACTTAAGTTGATGACTTTCGCCTTTTGTTTTACGGCAAACAGAATGCCTTTGGCGATATTCGAGTTCGAAGCGTAGTTATTGCGTGAGATGACTTTAATCGGAATGATGCTTGCTCGATCATTGATCCCTGTCATTCCGTAGCCATTGTTCGATGCTGCGGCAATGACACCGGCGACGTGTGTACCGTGTCCATGATCGTCATAAGCAAGCTGGCGCTTATGAACGAAATCGTATCCGAGATCCATCCGGACGCGTCCAGCGAAATCCGCATAGGTTGGATTGATGCCCGTATCGACGACCGCTACACGGACAGTCGACCGTGACTTGTTAGCAATCCGCTTGACCATCGCGTGATAACCGATGTCCGCTCCTTTGACACCACCACGTTGTCCGGTATTTTTTAAAGACCACTGGACGGACTGGAACGGATCGGTACTGAGTAACTTCATCGGTTGATCGAGTTCGACGTACCGGACGCCCTTCGTTTTTTCGAGTTGGCGTTTGGCTGCCATCGCTTGGATGAAGCTGTTGTAGGAGAACTTCTCGAGCCGTAACGTACTGTCGATCGTTTCGTGATGGGCGGCGCGCGACGTCTGTGACAACGTACTCGCTTTCGTCGCCCCGTTCAGACGGACGACGAGACTCGTCGCTCGTCCAGTTGTTGCCGATTTTGTCGCATATTCCCGAATTGGTTCGAGGCGTTCGAGCTTATAGGGAATCGTGAACGCCTTATTCTTCGCTCCCGTCACTTCGATGTATTGTCGCCCACTCCACGTCAGTGGGAAAAAGAGTGTCTTTTTACTGTTCGCATACCGCGCATACGGATCTTTTTGTTTGTATTCCGTCTGCGACGTATAAACCGTCGCTTTTTTGGAAGCATCAAAGGCGAACTTCAAGTGTGTTCCACCTGACAGATACGTCTTCGTATCAAAATAGAACAACGCTTTCCCACTCGCGTCGAACTTTCCTTTGATATAGCCTTTTTTCGTTTTTGCTTCGATGGCTGGCACTTTTTTAGCCGTTGTCACCGCTTCCGTTGTATCCAACGTATATGTATTAAACGCACTCACGAGGAGAGCGCTGACGATGATCTTTTTCATATGATTTCACTCCTTCATTCATGTATCCTTTTTCATTATAATGGAAAAAATTGATTTTTCTAGTTCTTTTTACCTCCATCAATCAATGAATGGACCGAAAAAAAGAAGCCCTGTCAGCACAGGACTTCTTTAATGATTTAAGGAATCAGTTTGACGGCGCTATTGGCGTTCAACCGACCAGCACCATAGCTCGTATCATAGCCTTTTTTCCCAAGATCTTTTCCCGATTTCTTGAGGATGCTTTCGACACTGCTTGCCTTCAAAGACGGCTTCAAACTGATCAAGAGACTCGCGACACCAGCGACGTGTGGCGTCGCCATCGAGGTTCCGCTACCGTACAGCAACTCCCCATCCGCGAGGTAGCTTGGAATCGAGACACCCGGTGCGACAAGGTCGAGTCCCGTCCCGTAGTTCGAGAACGAGGCTTTCGTATCTTTTCGTCCTGTCGCCCCGACCGACAAGACATATTTCGAACGAGCCGGATAAGCAATCGTTCCACGCCCTTCGTTCCCGGAAGCTGCAACGATCAGGACATTCTTCTTGACTGCTGCTGCTAACGCCGACTCAATCGATTTCGAAGAGGAACTCCCACCGAGACTCATGTTGATGACCCGAGCACCTTGTTTCGTCGCATGCTGAATGCCTTTGACGAGTCCTGACACTGAACCAGCGCCTGAGTCATCGAGGACCTTAATCGGAATCAACGTCGCCATCGGATTGATGCCGGTCATTCCGTATGTGTTATTTCCTCCAGCTGCAATGACCCCAGCGACATGCGAGCCATGTCCGTTATCATCCCAGGCGCTCTTATCACCATTGATGAAATCATAGCCAAGATCCATGCGGACTTTCCCTGCGAAGTCGGCGTAACTCGGATTGATACCAGAATCAAGGACTGCGACTTTGGTTGCAGATAACTTTTTACCTTTGATCCGTTTTTGCATGGCGACGAAACCGATATCCGCCCCTTTGAGACCTTTCTTTTGCCCCGTATTCTGCAAGGACCATTGATATTTCTGATAGGCATCGACTCCGAATGCTTGAATTGGTGCATCGAACTCCGCGAACGCGACAGCTGATGAGCGTTCGAATTTCTGTTGCGCTGCTTTCGCTTCTGCATAGGAAGCATAGACGAGTCGCTCGATTCGAAGCTCGGACGCGACCGACTCTACTTTTAAGGCGCCGAAGGCTTGCGCTCGCATTGCACC
>NZ_DJUM01000050.1:11596-11904 GCF_002440475.1 Exiguobacterium sp. UBA6282
ACTAAGTACTGTCGTCCACTCCAACTGAGCGGGAAGTAGAGCGTATCCTCCGTGACTTGGTAATAGCGATTGTAGACCCGTCCCGCTTCAGCGTCCGCTTTGCTCGCGAACATCGTCCCGTACGTGTCGTAATCAAGCTCGAACTCGAAGTGTGTACCTTTAGCCACAAAATCCTTCGCGTCAAAATACCAGACTGCTAATCCTTTTGAATCAAATCGTCCTGTTAAGGCACTCCCCGCTTGTTTCGAGAAGGCTGGTACTTCTTTTGCTTTCGCCAATGTCGCAGGACGAATCGCCTCTTTTTTCTC
>NZ_DJUM01000050.1:12016-29209 GCF_002440475.1 Exiguobacterium sp. UBA6282
AATGTTTTGACGACTTTGTAGTTACCCGCTGTCGTGTACGTGACACGGATCGTCGTCTTGCCTGCTTTAATGCCTTTGACATTACCGCGTGACGAGACTTGCGCGACTTTTTTGTTCGCAGATGTATACTGAACGGATTTGATTTTATCCGTTGCTGAAGTATAGGCAATCCGTGTCGTCTGGTTCTTCTTCAGTGTTGCTTTTGTTGCTTTCAGCGTGACACTGTTTGCTTTTGTTTCGATCGGCAAGACCGTCTTCAAGACAAAACCGTCTTTTAACGTAACCGTTGCTTCAACCGTCGTTTTCCCTGTTGCTTTACCTGTCAGGCGACCTTTTGAATCGACTGTCGCTTTTTTTGTATCGAGGACACGGTAGCGAGTCGAAGCGATTGCTGATTTTGAGTTTGCGATCGTCGTTTTCAAGTTCAACGCTTTCCCTTGATAGACTGCACCGGCTTTGATCGTTGCGACTGGTGCTTTTGTTGCTTGCGGAACGAAGACGCCGACGTAACCGTTCACTTCAGCCGTCTTGATCCCTTTGACTGGAACCGTCAAGATACCGTTCTTATCTGTAACGAGTTTCGTGTTCGTGACACCACTAGCATCGACGAAGACTTGGTTCGCGTGTGTTTTACCCATGTTGACTGGAATCGTCGTATTTAGACCTGCATTTTTCCCGATGACGGTCGCGACACCCGTGTTCCGGTTCTTCCCGAAGCGAACGCTTGAGATCAAATCTTTCCCAGCTTCTTTTGATGTGTTTGATGTATGGTAAGCTACGAACTGTTTACCGTACGCGTATTTTTTACGTACTTTTAAGAGATTCGTGATTTCGTCATAGTACGGTGTCGTTTTTGACATGTACGATGCATCGGTCTGGTAGAGATCACCGTAGTAGACGGTCGGAACTGTATTTTTGTTCGAAAGAAGGAACGCATACTGCGCAATGATGTTTTCCGTTGAGTATTTCTTCGTCGGACTAGCAAGCTCTTTGTTGTAGATTGCGAGTGCTTCTGCTTCTTTTTCTTTCGTGTACAGCTTCTCAAACGACTTTGGCTGATCCGTTTTACTGTACTGGGCACCAGCCTTGATGCCGAACATATCGAGCATGATTTGGTTGACGCGGTTTTTCTCTTGGTCGTGGTTATTGACGAACGACCAGTTCGGTTGAACATCCGTCGCGCCATATCCTTCACGGTCTACGACTGAGAGTTTCGCAAGATCACGAAGTGGACGTTTTTGCGAAGCTTTTAGCGCTGAACGCAATGTGAAGTACAAATCAGAGTCCATGATGAGTTGTTCGTTGTTGTTTGCTTTCATGTACGAACGTTGAGACACTTTATAGCTTTCGATATAGCTCAAGTAATCTTGTTTTCCGAAATGCGCTTTTGAGATCTCTGCTTCTGCTTTTAGAATCGCTTTATCGTAGTGCGACGCCGCATCGATTCGGAATCCGTCGAACTTATACGTTTCAAGCATCCACTTCATCCAGTTTTTCTGTTCCTTGATGACTTCCGGGTTCGAGTTTGCGAGGTCAACGCCGACTAGGAATTCATCATTTCTTGCCATCGTGTTATTGATTTTCTGCGTCGGCATGCCCTTTTCGTCGACGAAGAGGAACTGATCTTCTGTGTCGATACCAGAGTTATCGTTTTGGAACGAACGTTCTTCTGAACCGTATCCATATTCCGCTTTTGTACTCATGTATTGAGTTGTTAAGTCGGCAATTTTTTTATTATCTCCAGATGCTAACAAAGCTTCTTTTGAGGCAAAGCCATTCTTCAGCATGAACGGCAGATAACCTGTGTCTTTTGTATATTGCGTCAACATCGGTTTCCAGTTATCTGGTGATACTTCATACCAGCCATCTGTCGTAAGATACGAATCGACCGTGTTGATGTGTCCCGTTTTTGCCGCTTCAAGCAACCATTCTGGTAAGTAGTTGTCCGCGTGATCGACACCAAAGAAACGATACGCTTTCCCGTCTTGATCCGTCATGATCCGTCCAAGCCCCTGCCCTTGAAGAGAGGTTCCGTTGAGATACGACTTGTTCCATTCTTTGATGTAGCCGTATTTCGCTTGTCCCATACCACCACCTTTTGTGTAAGCGAGGTAAGGAGTCGCAAGGGTCTTCGTCGTTTCGCCACCTGTGAATGGATTTGCGAATGGTTTACCTGAACCCGTCGCACGACGAACGTAAACTGCTTCCCGTTGACTTAGACCAAGCATTTGGTTCGGTACGAGATCCATTTGGACTTTGATGTGATCGTCATGCAACATATCGACCATCATCTCGAGTTGTGAGGCTTTTCCGTACTTCGTCGGAATCGTACCACCCGGTCCTTGCGGGAACTCACCGAGATCATATCGATCGGCAATCGCATATCCTTCTAAATAACGAGCCATATCAAATGAACGATACGCTGGTGGAAGCCAGACATCTGTCACGCCCCACGCGTTCAGTAAATCTCCTTTTTTCGCAAGCGTCCGGTACATGTTGCTTTCATACGGCTGGAAGAGGCTAAAGCTTTGGAAGATGACACGGTTGTCGAGTTTCTCACCTGCTGTGAATGCTTGTGCGCGTTCTGGTGCATAGGTGAGTCCACTTGTTGCGACGACTGCTGCTAACAATCCAACAGATACTTTTTTCGTTCTTCTCATGGATTAAATCTCCTTTATCTATATATGTTTTTTAATATTTCTACCTGAATTTCCAAATAACATCACATAATTTAACATTTTATTACGATGAATATAAGCCTGATTTTTCAAATTAAGTAAATAGATTTTTCAAAATGCAATCGATTGCGCTAATTCCTCGAAAAAACCTCCTTCTACCGAAGTAGAAAGAGGTTCACGTTCTTTAGTTCAATCCGAGAAGAACAGCTTTCTCGTAACCACCAGTCAAGACAGAGTTGTCATACGACTGAAGATCTTTGTTGACGACGATGACGTTCGACAACGTTTTCAGCGTACCAGCTGGGACTTTGATCTTCACGATGTCCAGTCCGTTCGATACGATGTCATCTGAGTCAGCAAGCGAAATCGTTGTTCCGACCGGAAGTGCTTTTCCGTTCAGGACATAATTCGCTGTACTTGTCGCATCGTACATACCAGAGTACTGAACGCCCTCTGTGAATTTGATGCGAATGACATCTTTCTCGTTTTTCTCATTAGCAGTGACCTTAAGGATTTCAAATGGTGATAAGACTGGTGTTGGTGGTGTTTTCATGAGTTTGAAATCATGTGTCGCTGTCGCAACTGTGTTGCCGACATCATCCGAAAGTGATTTGACGACGACTTTCCACTCTTCACCGTAACCTTCCATGTCAACAAGCTTTTGTAGATTCTCGTTTGCTGCGACGCGGAAGTTTTTGTCTGTTGTATCCGTGTAATTAAGGACCGAACCATCGATTGTAACGATTTTTCCGTCTTTGTTTTTACCAATGAATTCAACCGTCGTCTTCGGAGGTAAGACTACACCATCACTATTAATGAGTGGCGTGTTGTACTCATCGAGATCACGGATTTTAACAGGCTCACTCATCATAACAACGAAATCATTACTTGGTGCTAAGCGATCAATCGTGTTAATCTCAGCACTCTTCAGATCTGGTGAATTAAGAGGAGACCCATCATAGTTCAAATCAAGCACGAGTGCGTCATTTTTCTCTCCATTCGCTTCAGCCTGAATCGCATCTTTCGCGAGCGTGATGCGGAATTTATCGTTGTAGTAGTTTTCTTTCGTGTTGACGGTATCATAGATTTCCGTCCAGTCCTTCATCAACTCGATGACTGCTTCGCCAGTCTCTTTGTTATACGACGTGACATCGACATATTTGCTGAAGTCTTCATACTTCTTCGTATTCGAGTTGTAACGCTCAAACTTCAATTCATTATCAAGCAATGCTAAGATGTTCGCTTTTTTAAGACCTTTACTGAACATGAGGCGGAATTGTTCAGGCGACTCAACTACAACACCAGCTGTCGGTTTAACCGTGTCTGCTGCAACAGTAAAGTCAAGGTTTTGAGTCGTACCGATATTCGTTTCATCAGAAAGCGCTGCATAGTCGTAAATGCTTGATACTTGAAGTGAGTGTTTACCCGCTGCGAAGTAACCTTGTTTAAGACCTGGATAGTTATCTTTTAAAGTGATTTTGACTGTATCGCGGCGATCGACACCCATTTTATTATCAAATCCATAATGGAGGACGTCGAAGTACTTCTCGCCGTACTGACCGTCGATTTTGAAATCAGCCGTAGCAACAGATTCAGAGAATTTCACTTCGAGTTGATTCAACCCTACAGCCTTAACAGAAGTGACTTCAGGCTGACGAGCATCTGTTAACTTGAAGCTTGCTTTTGATTTGACTTCTGTATCCGTGTTGCTCGTGATTTTCGCTGTCAGCTTAACGACTGCGTTATCTTGGAGTGGTGTTTCTTTGTCCAAGATCAACTCGAATGCTTTTGGATTAGAAGGAACTGCTTTGACACCGATGACACGTTTTGTTCCCTCGAATTGTTCGATTTGGATGTTATCGTTTGCGAGGTAATCTTCTTCATGAAGACCTTGCATGACTTTATCGAGTCCAAATGATTTAAGGAGAAGTTCACGTGAGACCGCTTTATCAAGGAAGATCGTTACGCGATCTGCTTGGTTCGACTCAGCTGCAAGAACATTGATCATCTCAATTGGAGCAGGCGTCACAGCGATCGTGCTGAATTTGACTTTCGTTTCTCCAGCAATCTTACCGATTAGGTTTTTGTAGTCACCAGCTGCCGTTTCAATGATTTCTGCTTTGATGATTGCTTCGATATCTGTGTTACTGAATTCAGACGTCAATAGAACCGTCGCTTTACCGTCCTGGATCGTGACACGATCTTTCGCGAGAGCACCGAATGATGTCGACAATTTCAAGACGATATCATCTGCATTTTTATCGACTTCACCAGTCGATTTGTTTTTAAGAGCGAATGTCACTTCCGTGTTATCTGCTCCGTTCGCAACGATTGTCGAAGCTTTTGGTGATACTTCTAGCATCCAAATATCTTCAACACTTTGTGTCATGAAGCTGAGCGAACCGAGATCCTTCGCGACGCCACCGACCATGATCCCTTTCGCGTCAACTGAGTAGTCTTTGCCATACTCGAGTCCTTCCACTTCAAGAACTGCTGATTTCTTGTCTGGGCTAAGTGTCGCGGATTTAACTGTCGCACCTGCGATTTTGAAGTTGTCTGCTGTGACAGAGTCAACGGCACGCGAGAATGAAACTTCGACTCTCTCTTTGCCGATTGCTTTTGCTGAAGCGAGGACTGTGCTTGCAATCGTGAAGTCCATCGCAGCTGATTTGACAGCGCCGACTTTGACGACATAGCTGTGTGTTCCTTCTGGAATACCACCTTGCGATGCCATTAACTTCCCTTTCGAGAGCGTTCCTTTCGCTACGATTGGTGTAGCTGACATGTTTTTGCCTGGGTAGATCAAGAGTTCTGCCTTCGCGCCCACTGCTGGGTACATAACGTCTGCTTTGACTGAAAGCTTCTGATCATCAACGCTTCCCATGACGTTCGAGATGTTTGCTGCCTTAACTTCGTAGTTGATGTAACCTGTTACGACAGAGTTAGCACCTTTGTACGTGTAAGCTAATTTATATTTGCCTGCTTTTGAAGTCGATGGAGTTTTGAGGTTGAACTTGCTAATTGGGCGCTTGACGATGATACCTGATTTGTATTGAACGTTGATTGTGCTTGGCAATTGAACTTTTCCGCCAACAGCAACCGGTTCGAGGACTGGTTCGATGATATCTACGACATAGTTTTGAAGTTCGACTTTAAGAACTGCTTTCTTCGTCGTACCGGCTACCTTACCGTAGAGAACTTGGTATTTGTTGATGTATTTCTTTTCGAATTTGACAGAACCGCTCCACTTGACTGAGCGCATCTCGTACTTACCGTTTGAAAGTTTGACTTTGACTTTCGTCGGAAGCGTCAATTTCTTGACTGCGTATTTCGAACCACCTGCATGTTTCATCAAGATTGGAGAGATGTATTTAACCGAGACCTTCGATGCTGCATCAGCAGCAACCGGAGCTACGACAGACGCCGTGACTGCAAGCGCAGCTGCAGCAGCGTACAATTTGTTCGTTTTCTTCGAATAACCCATGTTTACTATTCCTCCTCTTTTCTAACAAATCAAAAGCGAAAATCCCAATTTTAAATCTACAATATAAGTAAAATATATCAATATTTTACTTTAAAGCAGTCAAAAAATTCTTTAGTCGTCTTAGGAGGAGTACGTTCTGTTTCACGTGCGATCATTCGTCTATCATCAAGACGATCTATCCGTGATTCATATGTATCCGATTGGGATGAACTAAAGACACTGCCAAAATCGCTTCAAAAAGCCATTTTTATTGTAGATTCGTGCACTCCACCATTTCGTTTTTGAGAATCGGTAAGAATGCTACACGTCAAATATACAAAACTAGAAAAGACGCCACAATAGATTTTTTGTAAAAAATAGGGGAATAGTAGTAATATAAAATATATTTATACGGGCTGTGCATGGAAATTAATTTTTGGATTTACCCCTTTAAAGAAAACGCTTACATTATATTAAATTTCTGTCTTGTTTTCGTTTTACTAAAATAAAGTTTGGTTTCATGAAATGAAATGATCCGCTTTTTCGATCGCTCGAAGAAATGATTCACGATGTAGCCGATGCACATCATCGGCCCACATCTCGATTTTTGATCCACATCGTTTGAGTTCAATCGGTAATCCACGACCAATCCAATCAAGTTGACGTTGCAAGACATGACGCTTTCGTCCGTCCTGTCGCTCTGCTTCCGTAAACTGGCGCAAGTACTGGAGGACATAACCGAACCCAAACTCAATCGGAATCCGTAGCTCCGCTCCCTTGTCTCGTATCCGGATGATGCCCGCTCCGTAATGAATTGCCCGGAACAACTCCTCATTGATACGCTGATACCAGGTACCTTGCGTCAGACAGTGCGGCTCTAGCGCTCCTTTTTTACCACTCGGTAAGACTGCGAAATAATCAATGACCATTCGTCTGCTCCTTTTCATCAAAAAATAGGTGAGTCCGCGTGGGGCTCACTTATCATGACAGGTCAAATGGTTCGATTGTTCGAAACTGATCCGAATCATTTCACATCATTCAACATCGAAAAAGCTTTCCGAATACGCTATACTGGATTACGGGAATGGGAGGAATGCTCGTGGCTATCATTATCTTTTGCCTCGTCTGTCTCATTGCGTATCGGATCCGCAAGCTTCCCGAAGCACTACGGACGATTTTACTCATCCTCGGTTTACTCAGTGGATGGTTCGCGCTCTTTGAGATGATCGGCTTCATCGAAGCCAATCCGTATCTGGCTGCAATCCCGATTGGACTGGGACTTGCTTACTGGTACTGGCAACGAAAAAAGAAACAAACAAACGACAAAACCCCTTCCGCCTCGTGAAGTGGGTTTTTCTTGTAGCGAAACGAAAAAAGCGATGTCTCCTATATCGGGAACATCGCTTTTTGTCTTTACGATTGAACTTTCCGTTCAACCGCCGCAATTTTTTCTTCAATCTCTAGTAACTTCAGTTCATGCTCGAGTTCAAGACGACGTTTTTTCCGTTTCAGGCGATCGAGTTCTTCTGCGAGTGACTCTGTCGACGCTTCCGGTTTCGGTGGTGCCTGTTCCATCGATTGACGGAGTGGATCGAACAGGTTCGATTTTGCGAACTGCGCTGCTTCCGGTCCGAACATGTCTTGGATGAGCGGGAGAATCTTATTCATCGCTGTACCTGGAATTTGCGACTTCTGATCAACGAGACGTTTCAGTGCCAACTCATCGACAAGGTACCCTTTTCCGTCCTGTTCAGCATGTAATTCACCTGTCCGGATCCAGCGACGGACCGTTTCTTCTGAGACGCGCAACAATTCACTAATCTGTTTTGTCGTTAACATCGTCATCCCTCTTTTCTTCTAGTAGTATCTTCACTATACACACATGTGTGCGTGTGTGTCAAAGGATACACACATCAAAAAAAGAGACCTTCCTATAGAAGGTCCCTCTGTAATGATTATGCTCCACGACGTACGAGTAACCAAAGACCCACGACAGCAAGACCTGCTCCTGTTGCTGCATATGGGAATGGCTTGTCTTCCCCAGCTTGTGGTAATGTTCCCTTTGCTGTTGTCGTCGACTGTTTTGCCGCAGCATCGACTGCTTTGACTGGCGTTTTTGTTGACGTTGGTGTTGGTGTTGGTTTTGGCGTCGGCTTCGCGACCGGTTCTACTTTCGCAATTTCTGCGAGCAAGATCGTACCGAGGCTACCTTCTTCGATCGTCACACCCGCTTCCGGTGATTTCCGCTCAAAGTACTTCAACAACTCATCAACCATTTCTTGTTCTTCTGGCGTCAAGGCTTCTTCATCGTTCGCCATCAATTTCATCGCTTTTGCTTGCTGAGCGAATGACTCATAATCTTCATACATTTCTTCATCCATATCCATCATTAAGTCATCCATGTCAAGGTGGTGCATCGCTTTGACCGTGTAGCCTTCTGCGACTTCCGTCTTAACTGTGTATGTTCCTGGATCGAGTTGGATCATCATTAGATCATCTTTCGAAATCTTCTCTTGATAGACGTCTTTTCCTGTGATTACATCCGTCACCGTATATGTCGCAGGAACTGTTCCTTCGTCATAATCTGGCTTTTGGTTGCCGTTCGCATCAAAGAAGTTGACGACAGCTAACCAATGCTCGAACATACCATCGAGCTCTTCGTCGCCGTAGAGACCAGCGTCGATCACTTCCGTTTGTCCTGCGACGAGACGGACTTTTTTCGTTCCCATGTCTTCGTCGACATCGGAATCGATCGTCCGGTCGTCACCGACGTTTTGCTCGGAATAGAAGTAGTAACCCATATCATATCCGTCGACTTCCACTTCATACATTCCTGGCTTCAAATTCTTGAAGCTGTATGTGCCGTTCTTCGTGTAGGCTTCATCGATGACATCTTCGTTCCGATTCATCAAAGAGACGAGGATATCATCGAGACGTGTTTCCTTCTCTTGACGGATCCCGTCCTCGTTCTCATCGAACCAGATCGTTCCTTCGATCGTTGCCGTCGTCGGTGTTTCGACTGGTGTCGGTGTCGCGTCATCACCTGTCTCTGGTTTTTCGGTCGTTGGTTCTTCCGATGTCGGCTCTTCCTTGACCGGGTCTTCTTTCACAGGATCTTCCGGTGTTGGTTCTTCCTTGACGGGTTCGTCTGTCGCTGGATCTTCTGTGACTGGCTCATCCGTCTTTGGTGTCTCTGTCGTCGGTTCGTCTGTCGTTGGTTCGTCTGTCGTCGGCTCATCTGGTGTAACGACTTTACCGAACTGGACGAGAACCGTCCGCTGTCCATCTGCTGAGACGACCTTGGCGACAGGTGCCGTCTCTGCCGTGAACGTCACGACCGGTGTCTCTTCGATGTTGACGTCTTCACCTGTTACGCCGTCTTCAAAGACAAGTGCCGTCTCAGACGTGATATCGACGATGCCTGTGCCTTCAAACGTCAATGTATACGGACCTGTGCCCGTTCCTGTGACGTCCCACTCGACTGTTTCCGCATAGACCGGTAACTTCAGACCAAATGCAACAACGAGTGCCATCAAAAGTAAGCTAAGTTTTTTCATAAGTGTATGTATGCTCCTATCGTGATTTAATATTACCTCCCTAAATAGTAAACAAATCAGCCAAAAATAACCAGAAGAAATCTTGAATTCCTGCTATTTTTTTATAATAAAAAAACCTCGTCCAAGGACAAGGTATTAGATAAGCTGGCGACACGCTTCTGCACATTCCGTACATGCTTGCGCACAAGCTTGGCAGTGGTCATGATCGTGTTTGCTACATTCAGTCGCACATGCTTCACAGATTTCTTGGCATGCCTTTGCAAGGACCGCGACATTTGCGCTGTTTCGAGCGATCGCTTGCAGCAATAAGCTACAGATATCGGCACAATCGCGGTCGAGTCGAATACAATCTGACATATG
Source organism: Exiguobacterium sp. UBA6282 (assembly GCF_002440475.1). NCBI lineage: Bacteria > Bacillati > Bacillota > Bacilli > Caryophanales > Exiguobacterium > Exiguobacterium sp. UBA6282. The sequence goes on from NZ_DJUM01000050.1 coordinate 22,075, forward strand.
TCCGACATGTTCCTCGTTCAGGCAGGCATCAAAACAATGATTACAGGCGAGAATACAATCCGTCAGTCGTTGCTGTACTGCGTGATCCATATTGATTCCTCCTTTGTATAGGTTTTGATTACCCTGATGACTTAAAACAAAACAAAAATAAGACAGCATTTGGAGCAAAACGCTCACCCTGCTGTCTTATTTAACGATCTCAAGCGGAATCTCGATTCCACGCCCTGCTCCTGCATCAATGATGAGGACCGGAAGACGCTGGTCATCGAAGACTTCTTTTTCAATCGTCGTATCGGACGTATAGGTCCGGATTTCCCCCATCTTCTTTGCTTGGAAGGAGACGAACGGAAACGGAATCGATTGATTGGCGACATCGAGGCGGATATCGACCTGTTGGTCATCGAGCCGAATGTCATTTGCTGTCCGGATGACGAGACGCATCCGGTCATTTTCCGTCAGCGTGACCTGTGCGGAAATGTTCTCGGTCTGCCCCGCGCGCTTAACGGGATCTACGATGACCGTCGGGGAAGCGGTCTTCGCTTGTTCCGCGCGCTGACAACCCGGAATGACAAGTAAGGAAATCGCAAGAGGGATCAGCCAGCGTTTCATGTTGGCTTCACTTCATAGCAAACGTCAGTTCAGCGACACAGGCGACTTCCCCATCGACTGTGGCTGTGGCACGACCTTTACCGATTGGCCCACGGACCTTCGTCAATTCGACTTCGAGGCGGAGCTGATCCCCGGGAACGACTTGACGTTTGAAGCGACATCCTTCAATTCCTGCGAAGAAGGCAAGCTTCCCTTGGTTTTCTTCCATCTTCAGCACAGCGAAGGCACCGACTTGTGCGAGTGCTTCGACGATCAAGACGCCAGGCATGACATTGTATTCTGGGAAATGGCCATTGAAGAATTCTTCGTTCGCCGTCACGTTCTTGATTCCAACGGCACGTTTTCCCTCTTCGACTTCTAAAATGCGGTCAACGAGTAAAAACGGATACCGGTGCGGAATGACTTCCTTGATTTGTTCGATTGTATACATATTCGACAGCTCCCATCACTGATTAAAATTAAGATTTCATCCAAAAATCGGTGATGCGGGTCCATGTGTCGAGCTTTAACACATCCATTGCCTCGCCACCACCAAACGTCGCATAACCCACCATTGCGCCGACGATCAGTGCTACGACGATGAGAACGAGAACGATCAGTACGCGTACGATGATCGGGACTCGGCGTGTCGAGTACGCACGAAGACGTCGCTCTGATTTGTGCTCTGGATTGCCGGTTTCCTGGTTCGAAGGCTGTTGCTTCTTCAGGCGTTCACGCGTTGGCTGATCCGTGCCTGTTTGGTTTTGTACCATCTTGATCACCTTTCATTGATTCAGTCTGAGAACAGTATAGCATATTAGTACCTGGTATTAAATAGTTCCAAATTCGCTACAAAACGTGTTCCGCAATTAGTGTAACACGACCAGACAGGCAATTTCTCTAAAAAATTTTAGTTTGTGTATATAAGGAAGCAGAAAAACAGTTTCCCACGATCTGCGGGTTTTTACGATTTTTTTAAATCCAAAATGAACTGCTCGGCGTAAGCTTTCCAGAACGACGCAGCAACGGTCCACCAGATGGCATGAAACATCACTTCAACAGTCTTTTGAAAAAAATAAAACTTCATGCAATCCAAATCGACCAGTGATGCGTAAGCTATTCAGAACAGGCAAGAAACACCTACCAAATAAACCAAAAAATGAGAGGAATGATTTCAGATGAAACACACGAAAAAATTCGCAGCATCAGCAATGGCAGCAGCACTCGTACTACCAGGAACGGCAGCATTCGCTTCCGGTGGCGGAGAAGACATGAAACAAGATGCACCGAAAAACGTCACGGTCAAAACGAAAGCCGCTGACCTTCGTGCCACACTCGATCAATTACTCTCTGAGCACTTCGTTCTTGCCGTCATGGACATGAAGAAACAATATGACGGTTCAAAAGACGCACAGTACTACGAAGCAGCACTTAAACAAAACGCACTCGACATGACACCAGCAATCGCTTCTGTCTACGGTGACGAAGGCGCGAAACAATTCGAGAAAATCTTCGTTGCTCACAACAAATATACGACAGACCTCGTCAAAGCCGTAAAAGCGGACGACCAAGACGGTATCAACGCTTCGAAGAAAGAAACAGAAGAGTTCGTACAAGATCTCTCAAGCTTCCTCGATACAGCAACGGAAGGTAAACTCCCGAAAGCAGCAGCTGAAGAAGTTCTCCGTGCTCACGAAGCAGACGTCTACAAGACTTTCCAACAATACGCAGCTGGTGACTACGAAGGATCGTACAACACGTTCCGCGAAGGATACAGCCGCATGTATGATATCTCTAAAGCACTCTCTGTCGCGATCACAACACAGATGCCTGAGAAATTCGACAACACGAAAGCTGACTCAAAAGCAGCCGATCTTCGTTCAACACTCAACAGCCTCGCAGCTGAACACGTTGCACTTGCCAACCTCAGCATGACTGCTGGCGTTGACCAAGCGAAAGACTACGATGCAGCAAACTGGGCTGAAGATATGCACACAGCTGACTTCAAAGCAGCCATCAAATCAATCTACGGTCAAGCCGGTGCCGATCAATTTGAACAAGTTTGGACGAAAAACCACATCGAAGCCCAAGCGAACCTCGTCACAGCAGCTGTCAATGACGATAAGAAATTGATGGGTGACGCGCAAGACATGCTCAAAATGTTCTCGAACGACTTCGGTGCATTCCTTGGTGCGGCTACAGAAGAAAACCTTCCAACAAAAGCAGCACAAGAAGCCGTATCCGGTCACGAGACGTACGTCCAAGACACATTCATGCAGTATGTGGAAGGCGACTACAAAGGTTCTGTCGACACATTCCGTGAATCTTACGCTTACATGTACGGCGTAGGGGCTAACCTCGGTGATGCTATCGTCAAACAATCACCAGAGAAATTCATGGATGGTACTCCAGGATCAATGCCTAACACAGGTAACGGTGGTATGAGCGATAACAATAACACAGCTGCAACAACTGGTGCGATCGCAGTATTCGGTCTTGCACTCGGAGCAGTTGGTCTTGTCCTCGCACGTAAACGTCAAAACGCCTAAGAAATTGGGTATACTCAATAACAGGATAGCGATCCGCTATCCTGTTTTTTTACATAGAGGGAACCCCTTCTCTCGGAAAGGAGCTACGCGCACATGAAACGATGGTTATTACCAGCGAGCATTCTTTTGATGGTCGCATCGGTCGGAACATTGCTGTTCCTCTTATTCGGTCAACCAAAACCGGACACATCGAACATCACGCAAGGTGATCCTAAAACAGAATCCGCGGCCTCTTCCGAGACGAAGGAAGATCCGCTCAAGCCGTCAGAAATCTTTAAGAAGGAGTTCAAGGATCTCTCGACGACAGAGGTCGAGCTCCCAAAACAACTCTTCATCCCGAAACACGACATCAAGACGAAGGTCGAACAAGTCGGACTCGATCAAGATGGCGCGATGGCAACGCCTAAAAATGAACAACAAGCCGGTTGGTATAAGTTCGGTCCGCGTCCGGGTGATGTCGGGAACGCTGTCATTGACGGACATACCGATACGAAGACCGGTCCTGCTATCTTCTATAAACTGCATGAACTAAAAAAGGGTGATCCGGTCGAAGTGACGGATGCTTCCGGACGCAAGCTCGTCTTTCGTGTCAAAGAGCTCATCCAGTACGATCACTTAAAAGCACCACTCAAAAAAATCTTCGGTCCAGCTGACACCCGGAATTTGAACTTAATCACCTGTATCGGGACATACGATGAGAACCAAGGAACGTATGATAACCGCCTCGTCGTCTTCACAGAGCTTGACGAGAAAGCATCAGATCCCGTCAAGACACCACCAAAACCTGTGACGAATATTCGGGTTAGCGGTGGATTCATCAACTGGTATGCCTCAACAGATGAGGATGTCGTCAAATACAACATCTATCAAGAGAAGGACGGAAAACGCAAAAAACTCGGTACAACGGAATCAATCGAGCGTAAAGCATTCCCGCTCCCTAAAGATGCAACAGGTCGTTTCGTCATCACGGCAGTCAGTAAAGCCGGAATCGAATCAGAGGACGCGTTCAGCGCCGTCCAAAAATGATAGTAGAGCAGGAACCAACGGATGATTTGGTTCCTGCTTTACTTTTATCTACTACTCTTCAAGTTCGTTCGCTCGTTCAGAAGCATTGAAGAAGACATGCATCGCCTTGTTTTGATCTGGTTCTTTACTCGTATGTCATTTTTATAGGAGTATCGCTTCAAAAAACGTAAAAAAAGACCTCTGAGCAGCTGCTCGGAGGTCTAGAATCCTGCTGTTTAATATCGGATGTGCTGTTTACTCCACCGGATCGATTCCGTGAATTGTCGGACAAGGTCTTCTGCCGGTGCCGTCAAATAATAGGCCAGTCCGTGCACTTTCTCAGACATCTGCTGGATGACGAGACCATCTTCAATCAGCTCCTGCAGTTGCTCGAGGATTTGCCCGTGCGACTGATCAATCCGTTGCTCGAGTTCCCCGATCGTCAATGCGCCATCACGCAAGAGATAAATGATGCTCGACTTCAAACTGTTCTCGAAGTTGTGTTGAAATTTTTGCAACGCCAGTAGATCGGCTTGTTCTTCGGTATGACGTGAATCCATCTGATTCTTGCCCCCTTCTCTTAGCTACCTCTTCAGTATGACGCACTTTTACATGAATTTCAAAACTCAATCGCGCTCAGTGATGATCGTATCGAACGTCTTCTCTTCCTCCGTGATGACCATCTTCTTCTGCGATCGGAGGTGATAGAGACGACGGATGTTTAGAATGACGACCTTCATGACAGCGTAGAACGGTACACCTAGCAAGACTCCGAAGAAACCGGCGATGTTCCCCGCGACAAGCAAGACGATGATGATTGTCAACGGGTGGACATCGAGTGTCTTCCCTTGTACAAGTGGTGACATGATGTGCGAATCGATCTGTTGCGCGACCGTCATGACGATGATCGCATAAATCGCAAGGATTGGATCCTGGATGAACCCAACGATCAATGCCGGAATGACACCGAGAACCGGACCGAGAAACGGAATGATATTCGTCAGTGTCGCAAACAAGGCGAGTAACAACGCATAATCGATTCCGATGATGAGATATCCGATATAGGCGATGACCCCGACACCGATACTGACGATGACTTGCCCGCGGATGTAGCTCATGATCGTCACGTGGACGTCCCCGAGGATTTTTTGCGTTTCCTTATGGTACTCATACGGCATCAGCTTAACGAGATTGCCTTTAAGCTTATCGCCGTCAAGCAGCATATAGATCAACATGATCGGAATGATGATGATCGTCACGACTGCTGTCGTCAGGACACTGACGAACCCACCGACACCTGTACCGATGTTCTTCAGGAACGTCGATGCGTATTCCGAGATGTTCCCTGAGAACTTATTGAACAAGTTATCTGGTCCTGATAGGAAGCGTGAAAAGGCTGCACTGTTTTCGAGTTGGTCCCGGACGTCAATCAATTGACGCTGGAACTGTGTCGCAAGCGTCGGTATCGAATTGACGAACTGTGTGACCTGCTCCGACAACATCGGACCAAAGATGAAGCCGAGTGTCGTTAAAATACCGATTAAACCGACGAGCACGATTAAGACAGCAGGTCGCCGCTTCATCTTTTTCTCGAGCAACTCGACGATTGGCAACAGGACATAGTAGAGAATCCCAGCGATTGCAAGGGGTGGTACGACCATTTGAAGCAGAATTGCGATCGGTCGGAACAAGAACGTAACATGATCGCCAATCCAGACGATGATGAGCAATGTCATGACCCACCATGCGAATCGATACCATTTGTTTTCAAACATTTTTTGCATCTAAACACTTCCCTACTTAAAATGATGAAGTTCAATATCTTCTATGGTTTTTCCTTAAAACATTGCTTCTTAATCCTTATTCTTAAAAAATGTATCATTTAATATCAATTAACAAATATATGATATATTTGTTTTAGTGGTTTTTGCAGATTCAAATTTGCCGAGACCTTTAAAACTACGTAAGATGAATATATTCGGCATTTAAGCAATCTTTTTCATACATGTAAAACAGAATACGGAGGATACCCCAGTGAAATGGATTAATCGTACCATCGGTCGTCAATTGATGTTCGCCTTCTATATGGTGTTCGTCGCTCTTAGCATCACGTCTGCGATCGTCTATTTCTATACGGAACAGAAGATCGATCAAGCCAATGCAACATTTGATGATTTACGTGAACGGCGGACGAATGCGAATGCACTCGCTAACGAATGGACCGTCGCGCAAAGTAACGTCAAATCTTACTTATTGACTGGTTCACAGGAAACACTTGATCAGGTGAAGACGAATCAGCAGGAAATCAATCGTCTGACGACGTGGTTCGAAAAGTATGCAATTTATGAGCAAGGGAAAGAATATGCGACAGCGACTCGTCGCATTTATGACGATTATTTCGGCACATCTCTTCCACTTCTCAACGAATACGTCGAAGGAAAAAAGGACGGGAAGATCAATGAAGACTTTGTGACTCCTGACACGCTCGCTGCTCTTTCCAACGGGAAAGACTTGTTCACCAAAAATGGGACGTTACGCGGGTCGGTCAGCTTATCAGAAGCAGACGTCGACATGACACGGATTGATACGTTGCTTTCAGATTATCTGACGTTGATTGAAAAGAAGGAAGTGGACGCGAAAAACGATCTTTTAAGTGAGATGCGTGTCGCGCAGTTCATCTGGCTGTCGAATCTCGTCGTCTTGATTCTCGTCCTCTTATCTCTCGTTCGCCCATTCATCAGCCGCGTCACGAAACAGGTCAATACGCTATCCCACGACAGTGCTCTACTTGCATCAGGGGAAGACATCCAAGCAATTCCGTTACCGAAACGCAAGGATGAACTGCATACGCTAACGGCATCGTTCAATCAGATGGCGGCTTCGATCGCGGACAATAAAGTCCATATGCTCGCGAAGAACGAAGAACTCCAAGCGCAACAGGAAGAACTCGTCGCGCAGCAAGAAGAATTGCAAGCGCAGCAGGAAGAACTCGA